>JBDTEB010000173.1:0-3349 GCA_039922795.1 Chitinophagaceae bacterium | reverse complement strand
CTTCCGCGGAGAATTTGCTGTATGATATGATGCGCACGGGCAGATCCGAAACTCTTTTGTCGTTGTTGAAGTCATTGGGATAGAAAGCATTTACTCCATCCAGTCCCCCAAAAAACAATCGGCCGTCGGTTGCCTTGAAAGAAGAAGCCCGGTTGAATTCATTGTGTGATATTCCGGAAGAAGTTGAATAACTGCTCGAGGTAAAATCTTTGGTGTTGATCCGCATCAGGCCGTTATCGGTGCTTATCCAGAGATTGCTGTTGTCATCGCTTTCGATCCTGTAAAGGATATCTGATGGAAGTCCGTCGGTACTGTTGAAGTGTTTAAACGTATTCCTGGTTCTGTCCCACCTGAATAATCCCGAGCCGTTGGTGGCAAACCACATGAATCCCTTTTCATCTTCATATGCGTCCAGCAATATATCGAAAGGCAACCTGTGCGCCGGAGTGAGGCTTGAGCCGCCGAAATAATCAATCACCTGGTCTGCCCCTTCATTCAACAGGTACAATCCGTTCTGCGCAATCACCCAAAATTTATTATCCTTTCTTCGGATGAAACGATAAACAAATTTAGCTTTTGGAATGGAGTCGTTCGGATAAGTCACCGGGGAAATTTCATTCCTGCTGATGGAATAAGTGAGTATGGCATTCGTAGTTCCCACGAGCAATTTTTCGGAAGACAGAGAATCCAGGGACCATATTTCTGTTAATACCGAATCGGTAAGTTTCTTTAACACTTTTTTGTCCTGCGGGTCAAACAGGAAGATATTCAATTCGCCGACATACATTTTATCACCGTTGCGGTGAATACCATAAATGATATCGTTCAATCCGATGCTGGCGGAAATATTTTTGCCCTGGAAACTGTACCAGAGTCTGTTCCAGGAAGCAGCATATACCTGCCCTTTTTCGTCGGCAAATATTCCCCGTACCTGGTTGTCGCTGCTGTCCTTTAACTGTGATTTCGTGAAATAGTGCGTAAAGCGATTGTTCTCCTGTTTGATTTTGAGCAGTCCGGCGGCTGTACAGATCCAGATGTTTTTCTGCCTGTCAATGAAATAACTGTATAACCCATAGCCGCTGGCGATCTTTAATTCTTCTGGCAGCATCAACCTTTTGAGCGTATTACCATCGTAGAGATACAGGCCATCCCTGGCTTTGTATACCAGGCTTTGGGAATAATCACCAGATAAAAAATAAATGGCTCCCTGCAAATAAGTGGAAGCAATGGAAGGCAGGGCGTTTATACTGGTTTGCGGGTTCAGTTTGCGGTAGACCTGTGGCCAGCTGAATATGAGTTGCCTGTTGCTATCGATTAGCATACCGTCAGATGCTGTATGCATCTCCACTTTTTGAGGTGTGCAGAAATAGCCGGGCAAATCATTGCCTACCCGAAGCAAAGCGCAGTCTTTAAAAAACTGACAAAGGGGGCCGCTTTCCTTGTGATAATTATCTTTTGCCGTTAACCATTTTTTGTCTGCCGCCTGAAGCCGGTCCCAGGCTTTCATCTCGCATTTCAATTCAAATCCTTTGCTCGTCAGGCGCCAGTATTGAAAAGGTTTGTCGATCAGGAAACAAAGTTCTCCGCCCCCATTGGCAACCCAGTACACATTTTTTCCTTTAAAAGGCAGACCGGGAAACGCCTCTTCCAGCGAACGAATCTCATAGGTGGCCAGGTTCATCACTTCAATACGCGTTACACTACGTTCGAACCCCGCACTGCCGTAAACAATCAGCAGTTGGTTATTATTGTCTTTTGCCAGCTGGATGATCTTGTTCTCAGCGAGGCCATTTCTTTCTTTGGTAAAAAGCTTTGTTTTCTTTCCATCGTACCTGTTTAACCCGTTACGTGTGCCAAACCACATAAACCCCTGATCATCCTGGATAGCGCAAAACACTTCACGTGAAGCGAGGCCGTCCTCAACGGACAAGGTGCGTTTAGAGGTGATCTGGCTAACGGGGAGGTTTTGGGCCTGCGATCCTGCCGGGATGCATATGCAGCCGAGAAAAAACAGGATTAAAATCGCGTGGCCTCTCAGCATAGACTGGTATTTGTGCTGGTTACTTATCCTTTCCAGCTGTATACTCTGCCCTTATAACCTGGTTTTTTATCGGGGTTACCGTTGTAAGATAGGTATAAATGGCCGCCAGGTCTTTTTCGCTCATGCCTGAATACATGGTCCAGGGCATAGGCGTATTCAACTCGGTTGCTGCAACGGATTTGCCGTGATAGCTGCTGTCAGCATACATCCTGAAACGCTGTACAAACGAAGAGCTTGTCCATTTGCCGATGCCCGTTTCGATGTCAGAGGTGATATTCGGTGAACGCATTACGCCGGCAGGCTGGTGGAATTCCATACCTCCGCCGAATTCGGTCCCTGGCACCACCTGTCCTTTATCTGTCTTGCTGTGACATTCTACGCAACCGGAAACATTAATAAGATATTTTCCATATGCGGTGACATCTTCCTGCGCTGGCATTTTTGAAAAAGCAGCCTTTTCCGGCATGGTGTTGATCAGGATATTGACCGGGAAGTCGGGCTCAGAACGTGGAATATCTTTTTTTATGGCAGGAAGGGTGCGAATGTAGGCAACGATGCTGTGAATATCTTCTTCATCCATGTGGCCAAAGCGATGATACCCCATTAATGGAAACAGGGCCTTGCCACTTTTATTTACACCAGTCGTGACGGCTCTGACAATTTCTCCATCTGTCCAGCTGGCAAGTGCATAAGGGGTGATATTGGGTGCATAAAAATTGCCGGGGAAGCCCATTTCTCTATTGAATACTTCACCACCAGCGCCAAGACCCGATGTCATCGGACCGGCATAGTGCGTCCAGTCGCGGGTGCTGTGACAGTCCATACATACCGCAACACTATGTGCGAGGTATTTGCCGCGTTCGATGCGTTGAGGAGTTCGTTCGATGGTGATATCTGCAGCAGGGCCAACGTTGGGAAGAGCAATTTTGACGTACATGACTACGCCTAAAATTCCGACAAGGATGACAAGCAATATGATGCCTGTGACTTTGAGCACTTTCATGGGCGATTATTTAGGGGTTGACTCTTACTGAAATAATTACGGTGCATCGCGACCGGTTACCGTAAGGTTATCAGCAATATAAAAAGAAAGCGGTTCACCAGGGAGTATGTCAGCGCCTTTGTGGTGGAAGTGGTTATTTCTGGTGCGAAAGCTGGAAATAGTTTGCCATATTCCTGCGGGTAAGCCGGTTGCCGTGCGCCCGACCGAGGAATTAGAGCGCCACGCAAGCGTGGCTTCCGATATATACAATTGCGGGCTGCTATTCTTTACTGTTCCATACAATGTTCACGGCCCCGGCGGCGTAG
>JBDTEB010000172.1:0-5185 GCA_039922795.1 Chitinophagaceae bacterium | reverse complement strand
CATGGCTTTGCCTCTTTCAGATTTCAAACTTCGGACAGAGTAAAATCTATGGGAGGCCTGCACCTGGACATTACCGGTTTTCTCGGCTTGCTCGGCCACCAGTCGGCCATCATGATGCCTATCCTGTTTTTTGCGCTGGCCTGGATGGTATTTAAACTGGTGAAGAAATATTTTTCGAAAGGAAAACAGATCGCGGATCAGCATCTTTTCCTAATCTCATTTTTTGTTCCGGTGTTCGTCGTTTTCCTGCTTCTGTCATTTTTTTATTGGGTGAAACTGAACTGGATGATGCCGGCATACATTAGCGGAATCATTCTTTTAAGTATTTACCTGTCAAAAAAATGGGTGAAATACCAGCTCCTGTTTTCGGTGGTTTTTCACGTGGTTATGGCGGTCGAAGTGATCTTCTACCTGGTGCCGGTCAGGTCAGATGATACCTGGTTTGGCTGGGATCAACTGGCGAAAAAAGTACAGGTGATCAATGAGAAATATCCATCCGGTTTTATTTTTTCCGCTGATGATTATAAGACCTCGGCTATCCTTAATTTTTATTCTGACCGTATGATCTATAGCGGGAATGTGATTGGTGAGAACGCACTGCAGTTCGATTACATCGGCACCGATCTGAAATTGCTGCGCGGGCGAAATGCCCTTTTCATTAATTCCGTTCCACGATTTATGAGCGACGCCAGGGAAAATATATATCCGAAAGAACTTCTACAATACTTTGATTCGATCACCGAACTGGATCCAATACTTCTGCAAATTGGTGGCAAAACCACGCGAAAATTCCTGGTTTTCTATTGTAAAAATTATCATCCTTAACCGGCGGTTGACAAATTTGCCGCAGGAAACGTCGTAAAGTGATGCGCCGGTTTTTAATTTGTTATCTTTTTTGATTTCTCGGTCCTGAAGTATATTTTTGGGTGACCCAGCATTTTTGCCGGTGACCTTGCTAATGACCCGGCATGACATTGAAAAAAAACGTTTATCCGGAATCGTCATTCCGGAACAATAAATTTTCCCCCGTTTTTTTGTTGGGAGGAATCGCTACGGGAATCTTCTTTCTTACCCGTCTTTTATTTCTTGTCCAGAACTGGAATCTACTCGGGTCGAAGCTTGCCAATGTGCCTCAAAGTTTGCTGCTGGGCTTGCTTTACGATATTGTCGTTTCCGGCTACATTGTCATTCCAATGATCCTTCACCTTTGGCTCACGGATGAAAAATTGTACAAGGGAAACTCGAAATGGATTGCTTCGGGCTTCTTTATCGTCGCTTTGCTGATACTGAATTTCACCTCGCTGATACCGGAAGATTTTAATGAGGACCTGCATAAAGGTGTGATCTGGTATATGGCCATAAGACTGATTATTTTCGTGGTGCTGGCACTGGCCGGCTCAGCCTTCCGGCAGACCTGGCGGATATGGGTGCTCTATTTCGATTTCTTCCTGTTTACATTTTTACTGCTATTCAATGCGGTCAGCGAATGGTTTTTCTGGCAGGAATTTTCCGTACGATATAATTTTATCGCCGTAGACTACCTGGTATACACAAACGAAGTGATCGGCAATATCCGGGAATCCTATCCTGTATTCAAGTTGATGATGGTCATTGCCGTAGTGGCGGCGGCCATTGTCTGGCTCTTCAGGGCCTTACTTAAACGTTCAGTGCGGTCCAATATGCCTTTTACTGGTAAAACCAAAATCGCCATATTGCTTTTGCTCGTGCCAGTGGCCGGGTTTCTTTTTGTAAATCCCGAATGGAAGAAATTCAGCAAGAATGAATACGCCAATGAAGTGGCCGGCAATGGCCTTTTCGATTTCGGACATGCCTTCTGGCATAACCAGCTTGACTTCTACAAGTTTTATCAGACGCTTCCAGATCGGGAGGCCTTCGCGCAGATGCGCAAAACCCTGGCTGATTCGAACTCCAGGTTCCTGAGCGATGATGTGTTTGACCTTGACAGGGAGATCTCTTATCCTCAGCCGGAGACGCGGCGAAACGTAGTGCTTATCAGCGTGGAAAGTTTTGATGCCACGTTTATGAAATATTTTGGTAACACGCAGAATCTTACTCCAAGGCTGGATTCACTGGCTTCGCAAAGTCTTGTTTTCAGTAAACTATATGCTTCCGGAACCCGCACGGTTCGGGGGCTTGAAGCGCTGACGCTTTCCATTCCGCCAACTCCGGGCCAGAGCACCGTAAAGCGCCCGGACAATGAAAACCTTTTTTCTTTGGGCAGCGTCTTTGATTCCAAGGGTTATATCTCGCAGTATATATATGGCGGTTACGGGTACTTCGACAACATGAATTATTTCTTTTCTAACAATGGCTACCAGGTGATAGACCGTTCGGCGATCGATCCAAAGCAGGTCCATTATCAGAATATCTGGGGTGTGGCGGATGAGGACTTATTTACGCTGGCCCTACATACACTGGATAGCAATTATAAAAGTGGGAAGCCTTTTTTCTCGCATATCATGACGGTGAGCAATCATCGTCCGTTTACGTATCCTGATGGGCGGATCGATATTCCCTCCAGCAGTCAGAGCAGGGAAGGAGCGGTTAAGTACACTGATTACAGCATTGGCAAGTTTATCTCGGAAGCGGCTGCACAACCCTGGTTTAACAATACCATTTTCGTGATCGTGGCAGATCATTGTGCTGGCAGCGCGGGAAGCGTGCAGTTGCCGGTAACGGGTTATCATATCCCGATGCTGATCTATGCGCCTGGCATTATGGAACCCGGTGATCATGCGGCCCTCACTTCGCAGATAGATATAGCGCCAACGATACTTGGTTTGCTGAAATTCAATTATCTCAGCAAGTTTTTTGGGAGGGATGTGCTGGCGCCCGGGGTCACCGAAGAGCGGGCCTTTATCAGCACTTACCAGGGACTGGGATTTTTGAAAGATCAGCAGCTGGTGATTCAGTCGCCGGTGAGGAAAGTGAAGGCTTATCTGCCAAATTATAAGACAGGGGAGGCGACAGAAACGACGCTGTCGGATTCACTTAGCCGGGAGGCAATTTCATATTACCAGTGTGCGAGTTGGTTGTTAAAGAACAAAAGGTTTCAGTTTAAGGCGCTGCCGGTAAAGGGTTCGGGAGTTCCGATTCGGTAGGGTTTAAAACAGGTCATAAATTTTTCTTTTTTCTCTTTGGATGGTGTGTTGTGAATCCCTACATTTGCACCCCCAACTGTTAGAGATAACAGTAAACGTTCGGGGCGTAGCGTAGCCCGGTTATCGCGCCTGCTTTGGGAGCAGGAGGTCGCAAGTTCGAATCTTGCCGCCCCGACTTTGCCCGCCGAAGCTTAAAAAGCGAAGGCGGGCTTTTTTGTGCCTTAAGGTTTCCCAGGGCGGGCTTCGTCGGGTGAGCCAGACTGGACATGCCGAAGCTTGAAAAGCGAAGGTGGGATTTTTTGTGCCTTGAGGTTTCCCCGTGGCGGGCTTCCTCGGGCGAGCCCGACTGAACATGCCGAAGCTTGAAAAGCGAAGGCGACCTTTTTTGTGCCTTGAGGTTTCCCCGTGGCGTTCCTCGTCGGGCCCGCCGCCGAAGCTTGAAAAGTGAAGGCGGGATTTTGTGACCTTCACCTCCAATGAAAATCTCACACCAAAAGAATGCGTAAACCTGCCTTGAATCGTTTTCTACAAATAACAAAATGGTGTTTTATGATCGCGATGATATACATTTCAATCGGTTTCATCTCAGCGGTGAGCACGCCCAGGAGTACCACCGCGGCCTTACCCGATACTGCATTGATCAAGCTGTCCGAACAATTGCTCTATAATGTGAAAACTGAAGAGTCAACCATTGCCCTGGAAAAAGCACTGGCAGGCATGGAAAGAAAACGTTTGATTGATGGATTAAACAATGATGACGCCATTAAGACATTCTGGATAAATATGTACAATGCCTGGTTTCAGATTTTAGCTACCCGCGAGAAAAAGAAAAGACCTGAAATATTTACCGGGAAACTGATAAACATTGCGCAAATGAAATTTAGTTTAGACGATATCGAACATGGTATTTTAAGACGATACCGATGGAAATTGAGTAAGGGCTACTTGCCAAAATTATTCCCTGGCAAACTGATAAAGCAATTAGCCGTTTCGAAAATTGATTACCGCATCCACTTTGCATTGAACTGCGGAGCGAAAAGCTGCCCGCCTATTGCTTTTTATACCTATTCGAATATTGATAAGCAACTGGACATCGCTGCAAGATCTTTCCTGAATTCAGAAACAACATTTGACGATGCGAAAAAAGAAATAACGGTTTCAAAGATCATGAACTGGTTTATCGCTGATTTTGGTGGTAAAAACGGAATTAGAAGGATTATTAAAGAGAAACTGAAAAGAGATGTGACAGGTTATCACATTCGATTTAAACCGTACGACTGGGCTGCGGAACTGGCCAAGTTTGAGGATTAGATAACCAGCGATAGGTACTGAAGCTGCATCGGGGGTATTACAGTGAGTCGAAAGGAGCGGTTTATGGCGGTTTCGGCATATCTCTTTTTATGGTGAAGAGTTTACTACCAGCCCCCAAACGCCGGTGGTTCTATTCCGTTCAGTTGCCAAAGGCAGCTTCACATGCACTTTGGCATTGTTTGATTAAGTTTGATACGCATGGCAGGTAAACAAAGAATAATAAAGTAGATATAATATGAAACTAAAATATCCTTTCTTTAAAATATCCTTTCCGTATTTATTGGTCATTATTTTTCTGTCAGTAATTCAAAAGGCTTCCTCTCAGTCTATTAATCTTTCGATAAAAGATGTATTGCAGAACGTGCAAAAAAACCTTCCGCAATTGCAAGCGCTTCGGCAGCAAGCAAAAGCGACAGAACAAAATATTGCCCTTGCTAAAAACAAAATTATCCCAGACCTGAATGCAGGTTATCAGCTTAACGAGGCTACCTATAATAACATTACCGGCATGAGCTATCCCGGTTTTTTACTACCCATCAGCGGGCCGCCATCGTTAAATAATAAACTGAATCTCGTTCCGGGCTCTGCAGTGGGTGCATTAATAAAATGGAACCCTTTCACATTTGGGCAACGCAATGCCGCCATTGAAAAAGCAACAGCACAATATAAACAAGCCAATGCTGCGTATAACGAACAGTTGTTTCAATATGAATACAGCGCTTTAAATCTTTACCTCGAAGTAATTTATTGTA
>JBDTEB010000171.1:0-5327 GCA_039922795.1 Chitinophagaceae bacterium | reverse complement strand
ATTTTCCTTTTGGTGTATTGCCTGATCGCTTCCAGCGCTGCTTTCACATAGCTGGCATCTGTAAAATATTTATCCGTAAAAATGGTCAATTTGAGGGTGCCGGTATCCACGGTTACCTGTTTGTGTGCGGGGTAAGAAACAGGCAGGCCCGGGTTCTGGGAAAGAATGATTTCGTTAAAGGGAGCAGACTTAAACGCAAAACTTCTTCCAAAAGGGCCGCTGGTAGCCGAAACCAGCCGAACGCTGTCTTTTCCCATCATATAGGCTTTGGCCAGCCATTGAGAAACAGAATCTTTTGGCGTGTACAGGTACCATTGTAAATTCATGGCCAGTTCCGGACGTTTGCCGGTAAACCTTGTTATGCTATTCGTGGTAAATAAATAAACGGGAAGGCTGGCTGGAACCTGCTGATTCAGGGAAGAAAGCAACCTCCAGTAGGATATATTATTTACGGATAAAGAATCCGTTTTTTCTTTTAATGCTTCCGACAGTTCAGATTTTTGAAACCCGTCATAAAAAAAATGAAACTCATATTTTTGGAAGATGAGCGAGTCAATCAAAGGGTGAAACCTTGCGTATGTTTCTTTTAAAGCATTTTTTTCTATCAATATCCAGCCCTTCTGACCCTCAATATTCCTCTGTTTGTTCCACACGGGATGGGAAATAAGAAAGGCCAGTAGCAACACGATGAGGCTGCGCAGTAACAACAACAGCCGTTCTTTTAACTGTATGTTTTTTGCCTGCTGTTTGTAGCTTTCGGTTAGCAGTGAGATGCTGCCCACCTTTAATGTTTTACCCTGCTTGCGGTTCCAGAGATGGATGATGACCGGAATGATGATGCCGGCCGCTGAAAACATCGATATCGATTGGAGTAAGGTGAACACAGTTAACCCCTGATTTTATTTCTTTGATTTAAAAAATCGCGCAAAGCCTTATCCAGTGGCTCATCCATTGTTAATACACGATGGAAAATATTTTTGTTCAGCATTTGCTTCCTTATAAGGGTAAGCCGGTCTTCCAGTTGTTGCTGATATAATTTTTTTGCTGCCCCTTCACCAATGCTCACCGTCTCTCCTGTTTCCAGGTCCTCCAGTTTGGTGTACCCGGAATAATCGAGATCCTGTTCATTCCTGCCAAGCAAGGTGAAGACGACGATCTCGTGTTTTAAAGAAACCAGGGAATACAACATCTGCATGATCTCATCATGCTGTTCGTAGAAGTCAGTAATAAAAATCAGCAGTTCCCTCCTGGTGTTGCTGTTGAAAATATTTTTGTATTGAACCGGCTCCACAAAATTTCCGGAAGGTTTTATGGTTTCGAGAAAATAAAAGAATCGGGAAAGATGCTGTTTATCTCTTTTTGAACTGAGGGAGAAAACGTTTCCCTTTTGCATCACGTACAGACCAACGGCATCGCCTTGCAAACTGGAAAGATAAGCGAGCGAAGCGGCGAGGTATTTTGCGTATTCGATCTTGGTGTAACCTCCATCCTCATGATTCATCGAGTTGCTCGCATCAATAAGAAAGCGAACCGATATGCTTGTCTCCACTTCCGACTCACGGATGTAATACCGATCCGACCTGGCGAACATCTTCCAGTCGAGCGAACGAAGGTCGTCGCCTGGCTGATAACTTCTGTACTGGCTGAACTCCATTCCTGGCCCCTTGATCACGCTTTTATTGATGCCTTCCATAAATCCATCGATGGTCGTTTTGGCGGCCAGCGAAAGATCTTTGATGGCGATTAAAACTTTGGGGTCAAGCAGTTTGCTCATACGGCATTGCTTAAAATGCTTTTTGGCCGGGCGGTTACTTTTAGTATTTCTGTGGTTACGCTGTCTGAGCTTACATTCTCTGCGTCGGCCTTGAAATTCATCAGGATCCTGTGACGCAAAACGGGTTTCGACATGGCTTGAATATCTTCAAACAGCACCGCGTATCGTCCCCTGAACAATGCTCTCGCCTTGGCTGTGAGAATCAGTGCCTGGCCTGCACGCGGACCAGCTCCCCATCTTACCCATTCCTTAACATACGGCACAGGCGAAATCTCCGGCCTGGTGGCACGGATCACGTGACTTACAAACTGGATAAGATCATCGCTGATGGTAACCTGGCGAACCAGCAACTGCAATTGCTTGATCTCGTCTGCGGTAAGGATCGGGTTCACGGTTACATTTTTTGTACCCGTGGTATTGGACAAGATCGCCACCTCTTCGGCCGCGCTTGGATAATCGATTTTTACATATAAAAGAAAGCGGTCCAGCTGGGCTTCCGGCAACGGGTAGGTCCCCGCCTGTTCGATCGGGTTTTGCGTGGCGAGGATGAAAAACGGCCGATCCAAAGGATAGGTCTGTCCCCCGTAGGTTACTTCAAATTCCTGCATGGCTTCCAGCAGGGCAGACTGTGTTTTTGGGGGTGTACGGTTGATTTCATCCGCCAGTACAATATTCGCGAAGAGCGGTCCTTTGTTGAACTTGAAAAAGCGTTTCCCGGTGACATGATCTTCTTCGAGAATATCCGTGCCTACGATATCTGTTGGCATAAGATCGGGGGTAAACTGGATCCTCCGGAAAGACAGGTGCAGCGCCTGTGACAGCGTTCTGACCATCAGGGTTTTTGCCAGTCCGGGCACGCCTTCCAGCAGGCAGTGTCCACCCGCAAGCAGGGCCACGAGCATCTCTTCTATGATGACGTCCTGCCCTACAATAACTTTTTGAATTTCTTTTTTAAGTCCGGAGAGTTTCTCAACCAAACCGGTAACCTGATTTTCTGTGTAGTCCAACAGATAAATTTTTTAATATGGCAAAAATATTATCTTCTATGGCAAAAAATCGCAAAGGTGAAAACTATTCGTGATATTTGGACATGATGCTGACGAAGTAAAGATTTATTTATGATTAAACCATGAAAATCTCGCTCGATTCAAAATTTACCTTTACCCGGTTAAAGTATCATTCAGGAGACTGGGATACGGACCAAAGAATGCCGTCGAATATATTGAATTCGTTGCTTGAGTACACAACTATTCCAATGGCTCTGCAGGAGCGGATCATAGAATTGGGAAGCGAAGATTTGTTTCGATCACCGTTCTCTTACCTGAGCGGTCACAAGCTGGTTCAGTTTGATGCGAAAGAGGCGGCCTATTTCAGGAAGTATGTAGAGAATGGCGGCTTTGTGTTTGTGGATGACTGCAACCATGATATAGACGGACTCTTTGCGAAATCTTTTGAAGCCCAGATGGTCCGGATCTTTGGAGCCGGAGCGATGAAGAAAATCCCGAACAATCACGAAATATTTAATTCTTTTTTTAAATTTGAAAAAGGTCCGCCCACAACTGGTTTTGAGCTCAATGGATGGGGTGACGACCTGGTTCACGACTACCTGAAGGCGATCGAGGTCAATGGTCGAATCGCTGTGTTGTATAGCAATAAGGACTACGGTTGCGAATGGGATTATGATTTTAAAAACAAACGCTTTTTAGCGGAAGACAATACCAAATTCGGAGTGAATATCGTCGTCTACGCGATGGGTTGAGGTTGCAGATTTTATTGAATTGCTGATCATGCCAAAAAAGAAACCCGGCTCACTCAGGATCGGAACCAGTAATGTTGTACTGCCATTTAACAAGTCAAAGTTTCCCGCGGACTACCAGGTAAAAACGAGGCTGAGCTACTATGCTTCCCTGTTCAATACCGTTGAACTCAACAGCACATTTTACAAATTACCCCTTCCCGCCACTTTTGAAAAATGGGCGGAAGAGGTTCCCGATAATTTTCAATTCAGCATCAAACTCTGGCGTGAGATCACCCATGCAAAAAAGCTGGTGTTCGACGTGGAAAAGCTTTCCAAATTTCTCGATGCCGCGAAAGAACTTGGAGAAAAAAAAGGTTGTCTCCTGGTGCAGTTCCCCGGAAAGATTACGCTGGATTATTATAGTGAAGTGGAAGGCATTCTGCAGGAACTTTCAGTTGCTCAAACCTGGAGAATTGCCCTTGAATTTAGAAGTTCGACCTGGCATACACGAGAAACTTATGAGCTACTTGATGAATATGGCGCCACGATGGTACTGCATGATCAGGCGAAATCAGTCAATCTCGAATTGAACACCAGCGCAGATTTTGTGTACATGCGATTTCACGGACCGGGTGGCGATTACCGGGGTGCCTACCCGGACGAGTTTCTAGTGGAGCAGCATGATCGCATTGGGCGATGGCTGAAAGAAGGGAAAGATGTGTATGTTTATTTTAACAACACCATCGGAAATGCTTTTGATAACACGGTGAGTTTACAGCGCATGGATATTCGATGATAATTCTGCCTTTCTCATTGAACGGAGATCTTCAGGCAACAATAAAATGACAAAAGGAAATTAAGACGGCGAAATTTCTTCCGGGTATGCTTTTTGCGGTTACCTTGGGAAAAAGCTTACAGATGTCAGGAAAAAACAAAAAACAATTTGGTGTTTGGATGGATTCCCAACATGCAACGATAGTAGGAAGAGAAGATATTGACACAGGATCTTTCGTGGTTCTGGGCCATAGCAGCAACAGTGGTGCAGAAAGTAATTCAAGCGAATACGCAGCGAATAACCAGGAAAGAACCCTGCTTGCCAAGTTTTTCAAGGAAATCACTTCCTATATGCCCAATGTAGATGAGGTTCATGTTACGGGTACAGGAACTGCGCAGGAACAATTTATCAAATATCTGGGTGAAACACCACAGTATAAAAATGCCACTGCAGAAGAAAGCACATCGAATAAAATGAGTGACGAAAAACTGGTGGAATATTTTTCCTCGAAGTTTAATTAGTCTCCTGTTTATAAAAAAAAAGTCCCTTCAAATTAAATTTGAAGGGACTTTTTTTTGCATGGCTTACATTACCAGTCCATCTTCAGCAAGGTCACGGCCTGCCTCGGCAAACTGATGTTAATTACGGCGTTGCCACCAACGGGTTTTATCGTTTGCACCTTCCCCATGGTCTGTAACGCACCTGCCTTCTCGAGGGTGCTAATCTGCGCTGCGGTAGGCTGCTGAGGAGATCCCATTTTCTTCCAAACTTCGTATGAATTGCTGTGCTCCTGATCAATCCGGTATTGGGTGAGTTTAACCGACTTCGCCGGGATATTATTAACGGTCACCTGTACCTGCGCACCCGCATCCAGCTTATCTTCATCATGATAATTCCAGACCATAATAGCCGATGACTTTGCATCCCGGGTCGCCAGAACACCAATATCCGTTTGTCCTCTTACACTTGAATCGATAACGCTTTTTAAAGTGTACATTCTGTCACTTGCAGACTGAATACGTTTTCCTTTCATCATCCCG
>JBDTEB010000170.1:0-7367 GCA_039922795.1 Chitinophagaceae bacterium | reverse complement strand
CCACCTTTTACCGAAACGTCGCCGACACCGATGTAGACCTCGCAATCTGGCACCTGCCAGCTGAGAAAACTTTCGGCATCAGGAAATTATACAATCTGATGATGACCTATCCTGGCACTTATGGCGCAACTATTCCCGATGATCAATTTATTTCGATAGTGCAGGAGATCATGGGTGTGCCGCACCTGACTTTATTCATGAGATGGAAATATTATACCCTGAGTTATCACAGGGCGCTAAAAAAAAGATGGCAGAAATTACCCATCCTCCGTACCCTTAGTGCATCCTGATAATAATTTATTATGACAATCGCAGTATTATTAACAACATATAACCGCCGGCAGAAAACGCTTTCCTGCCTGGATAATCTCAAGCAGCAGGAGCTTACGGAAGACGTACGATTAAGAGTATTTCTTACCGATGACAATTCGGCTGACGGCACTTCAGAAGCAGTAATTGCCGCGTACCCAGAAACTGAGCTGTTCCATGGCAACGGCAAACTTTTCTGGGCAGGTGGAATGCGCAACACCTGGCGCCAGGCAATGAAGCACGATCCTGATTATTATCTTTTGCTGAACGACGATACCCTGCTTCATGACCGCGCCATTGCAACATTGCTGGACATGGCGGCACATGATAATTCCTCGATCTGCATAGGCAGCACCTGCGATGACGAATCGGGAGAACTATCCTACGGCGGATCAAAACTAATCTCGCCAAAATATTGGGGTGGAGAAAAAGTATTCAGTGAAACAGACACAGAAGAGGTCGATTTTGCCAATGCGAACATCATGCTCGTACCTAAAGCTATCGTGAAACGAATCGGTATTCTCTCAGATCGGTTCACCCATTCACTGGCTGATTACGATTACTGTCTGAAAGCCAGGAAGAATGGGTTCACGATAAAACTTGCTCCGGGGTTCCTGGGGAGCTGCATCGATGATCATGGCAATAACTGGAAATCGGCCAACACTACCCTCAAAGAAAGAATCCAATATCTGAAAAGCCCGAAGGGACTGGCTTACAGCGAATATCTCTGGTTCATAAAAGAGCATTTTCCGCTGTCCTATCCCTCCGCATTTGTAAAACTCTGGATGAAAACCTTTTTCCCCTTTATCTGGGACAGATATAAGACCCATAATTAAACCCCTAAGTAATGTCAGACAAGACAGCCATCGCCCTATTCTGTTATAAACGTGCCGATAAATTACAGGTTTCCGTGGAAGCCCTTTTGAAAAATCCCGAATGCAGTTCCATGGATATTGTATTCTTCGCTGATGGTCACAAAAGCGAAAAGGACCTGCCGGATGTACTGGCAACACGCGCCTATGTTGACAGCATAACCGGTTTCCGCAATATTGAAAAACAATACCGCGAGAAGAATATCAGCACTGGTCCAAACTTTTTCCAGGGCATTACGTACATGTGTGAGAACTATGACCGGTTCATCGTAGTGGAGGATGATCTTGTGGTAACGCCAAACTATATCAGGTACATGCTGGATGGGATGGATTTTTATAAAGATGAGGCCTCTGTCTTTTGCGTCACGGGCTATTGTTTTCCTTTAAAAAAGAATGGATATCCCTATGATACCGTGATGTATGACAGGTTCTGCTCTTACGGATGGGCGAGCTGGTCCGACAGGGTGAAGAATGTAAAGTGGGATAAAGAATCACTGATCAAGATCGTGCATACGTCTCCCGGTTTCAAAGCTCACCTCAACAAAACAGGATGGGATCTTTACCGGATGGTGAAAAAGCAGATCAACGGCACTATTTCAACCTGGGATATCCAGATGCAGGTTCATGTGGCGATAAACAACCTCAAAGTCGTTTATCCGGTGTTGTCAAAAACGTCCAATATAGGTTTCGGTGCTGATTCCACCAATACTTTCGGTGTTGATTATTTGAAAACAATAACAGATCCCGGGGATAAAAGGAAGTTCAGGTTCTGCAGTCCTTTCGTTGTTGCACCAGGATTGAAGAGACAACTAAAACGTCCTTATGGCTTGCCGGCACTTGCCACACGCAAGGTGATGAATACCATGATCAGCATGGCAGGAAAAGTAAAGTCGTTCTTTTAAAAAACCCGGCAAAAGGTTAACCATATGAAAGTTTTACAGGTGCATTGCACCTACCAGTACCTGGGTGGCGAAGATAGTGTTGTGGCGAGCGAGCGCGCTCTGCTTCAGGAGGCCGGTGTGATCGTGGAAGAGCTCAATTTTAGCAATGTGGGTTCTGCAATGAAGAAGGTTGTCCAGGCGCCATTCAATATTGGATCATACAGGCTGACAAAGAAGAAAATCCGGGAGTTCAAACCTGATATCATACATATTCACAATTTGCATTTCGCCGCTTCATCCTCGGTTATTTATGCCATAAAAAAAAGCGGTGTGCCCTATGTGCAAACCCTGCATAATTTCCGGATGATCTGCCCCTCAGGTGTGATGTTTCATAATGGGAAACTTTTTCTTGATTCCATGCACCAGAAATTTCCCTGGTCTGCAGTGAAGGCCGGTGTATATAGAAATTCCAAAGTGTTGACCGGATGGCTGGCACTTTCTGTAAAACTTCATCAATGGATGGGCACCTGGCAGCAAGCCAGTAAGTATATCGTGCTCACGGACCACGCCAAACGCATTTTTCTCGAATCAGGCATCGGTCTCAAAGCGGCTCAGATCGCTATCAAACCAAACTTCTCCACGTCAAAATATATTCCTTCCACCAATAATTCCGGCAGCTTTGTCTTCATCGGCAGACTGTCAGAAGAAAAGGGGATCAGTGTTTTACTAAAAGCATTCGCCTCCCTTCCCCATAAACTACTGATTGCAGGTGATGGACCTATGAAGGCAGACGTACTGACCTATGCGCGCAAATATGCCAATATAGAATACGTGGGCAAACTGTCAAGGGATGAAGTATTCCCATTTCTTGCCGCCGGAGCAGCGCTTATTTTTCCATCCACCTGGTATGAGGGTATGCCGATCACGATCATTGAAGCCTTTGCTTCCGGTTTACCGGTGATCGCCTCAAAAATCGGCGCCATGGAGGAAATGATTGTTCCCGGTTACAATGGTTTGCATTTCGAAACAGGGCAAACAGAAGATCTGAAAAATAAGGTCAATGAATTTCATGCCCTTAGTCAGGATCAACAAGAGACCTTTAGGAAAAATGCTTACAGCAGCTATCTGCAACATTACACCCCCGAAAAAAACATAGAACTGCTTCTTCGTATATACAACGACGTTATCGCCCAAACTCCATCACCCACTCAAGTGAAAACTGCTTATGCAACTGTTTAAAGTTTACGACCAGCCTCTTGTGAATCCGGCGGAGCCCAAACCCTTTGCCATGGATAGACTTAATGTGTTTAGCATCCCGATAAACATTGGGACTTATAATCAGTTTATAAGTACGGTAATCGCCGATGCGGGACTGAGGAAAAGCTACTACACCTGCGTTGCCAATGTGCACATGCTTGTAGAAGCCTATCGTGACCGGTTATTCGCCAAAACTGTGAGCAATGCCAGGGTAATCGCACCCGATGGAAGACCGCTGACCTGGGCCATCAGGATGTTTTATGGCATCAGCCAGGACAGGGTTGCCGGCATGGACCTGCTGCCCGATCTGCTGGAAGTGAGCCAGGAAAAAGAGATATCGGTTTACTTCTATGGTGGACATCCGGATATGGTGGCGAAAACAAGGATCTATCTGAAAATGAAATATCCACACCTCAAACTGGCAGGTTTTTACAGTCCGCCGTTTAAAAAGCTGAACGAGAAGGAGGAAGCGCTTATTGTCAGGGACATTAATGCTTCCGGGGCCCAAATCGTGTTTGTTTCTCTGGGTTGTCCAAAACAGGAAAAGTGGATGGCGTCTATGCAACACCGTGTAAATGGTGTAATGATAGGTATCGGCGGAGCATTGTCAGTAATGGTAGGAGTACAAAAAAGAGCTCCCAAATGGGTGCAAACCGCTGGACTTGAATGGTCTTTCAGATTATTTCAGGAGCCTACCCGTTTGTTCACCCGGTATGCAAAAACCAATTCTACATTTATATATCTTTTTATCAAATCTTTCTTTCGTCGCAGGTTCTCCCTGCAAGATAATAACGTGATTGATTTCGACCCTAAAATCGTTCCTATGCTGGTCAGCCGCGTAAAAGACGATAAGTATTAACCCGTATATTTAAGTACAGGCAGGGTTTGGTAAAATTTTTGGGGCCGATCAACGTTTTTCAAGGAACCCTGATGTACTCCCATGAAAAAAATTACAATTGCGGTTGTAAAAGGTCTGCTTGTGGCCACACAACTATTCCTTTTTACAACGGCAAGATCCGCAACATACTATTTCTCATCTTCTGCTGGCGACGACAGCCGAAATAACCAACAAGCCAGCAATCCCGCCACTCCCTGGCAATCTCTTCAAAAGCTTCACGCCATCTTCTCAACCCTTCAGCCGGGAGACTCCATCCTTTTTAAAAAAGACGATTTATTTTATGGGTTTTTTGAGGCTTCCGCTTCGGGAACGGCATCTGCCCCGATCGTGATCTCCTCCTACGGAAACGGACGGGACCCTGTGATCAGTGGTTTTTCCAGGATCACCGACTGGATTCCCGCAGGTTTTGGCGTTTGGGAAACCACGTTATCCAATGCGCCATCCACTGTTCGCTCCGTTCTGTTGAATGATGTTCCGCAAGCGATCGGGCGTTTCCCGAACGCTACAGCTTCAAACAGTGGATATCTTAATGTCGAAGCCGTACTTTCCTCCAACGCGGTCAGGGGAACACAACTGCCCGGATCTTATGACTGGAGTAGTGCCGATATCGTTATCCGCAAAACACATTGGGTGCTTGACCGCAATAAACTGACCTCTGTACAAGGTGGCAGCTTTACGTATAATTCCGAAAGCGATTATGGAGCAACGAAAAATTTCGGATATTTTATTCAAAACCATCCGGCAGCACTTGATCTGCAGGGTGAATGGTACTACAACAGTTTAGAACACAGGATGGGTATTTTAACAGGTCAGCCTGATATGTCTTCAACAAATGTCGATATCAGCAGTGTGGACCAACTGTTAGGAATAAACGCACAAAGCTACCTCGTTTTTGAAGGACTGATTTTTAAAGGAGCAAATGATATTGCCATAAATATAAATAATGCCAGCAACATCCGCATGCAGAATTGCTCCATACTTTATTCCGGAAACACGGCGATCCGCGCAAATAATTCTCAGAACCTGACTTTGGAAAACCTGGTAATCGATTATTCAAATAATATTGCCTGCGATATAAATAATACATCCGATCTGATTATTAAAAATAATCGCATATCCAACACCGGTACGGTAGCGGGTAGTGGGAAAGGGGATAGCGGATCTTATGAGGCGCTGCTTCTCTCGGGGGATAATCAATTAATTGAAGGAAATAGTATAACGAATACCGGCTATATCCCGCTTACTTTTAACGGCAACGGTATTTTGATAAAAAATAATTATATCAGTGGTTTTGGTTTTGTAAAAGATGACGGCGGCGGAATTTATACCTGGAATAATTCATCAAATCCACCCATACACCATGACCGTACTATTGATGGGAATATTGTAATAGACGGCCTCGGTGCCCCGGATGGAACCGATGATAAAAAGAAATTTATTCATGGAATTTACATGGATGACAATGCTGACAACGTAACCATTAAAAACAATACCATCGCGGGTTGTGGCCAGTTTGGTTTCTATATCCATAACTCGCATCACCTGCTGATCGACAACAATACCACCTATAATAACCTCGCTCAAGTGGCCATGATACATGATAACATCGCGCCACAATACCCGGTAGATAATATTGTTTTCACTAACAATATCACTGTTTCTAAAACTGCTTACCAGCCAGTCGCGATTTTCAGGACAATCGGTACCAGCCTGGCGAATATGGGAACATTTGATTACAATTATTACCTGCGCCCTCTCGAAGATGGGTCTCCTATTGACGCTAGCTGGAGCAATGGATGGGGTAGATACGATCTGGAAGCCTGGCAGCAATTCACCGGTAAAGAGCAACATTCCAGGAAATCACCGCTAACTATCGCGCCTTATAAAGTCAATAGCGTGACAGGCAGAAATATGTATGGCAACGGAAGTTTTAATGAGAATGCGGGTAGCCTGTATTCTTTTTCTGCAGGTGGGTCGTCAACAAGTGGCTGGTCAGGGTCAGGTCCGCTCGATGGGGGGTCGCTCAAACTCAATTTCACCAGCCAGTCAGGCAATCGCGGCCATGCTACGATCATCATTGCCATCGGCTCCCTGGTAGCCGGAAGAACCTACCTGCTTAAATACGAAGTTGCCGGAGTTTCCAATAAATACGTTGAGACATATCTTCGCAAAAGCCAGTCGCCCTACAACGATCTTTCCGAAAGAAAGTACAGCCGGGTAAATGCAAACCGCAGTTACTGCGAAGTGTTGTTCACTGCATCGGGTTCTGAAGCCGATGCCGCACTGGGCATGGATATCGAAGAGCAGGTTAACCCGGTTTATATTGACAACCTGCAACTAAACCCGGTGCAGGTGACAATGACGAACCCTGATGACATGATTAGGTTTGTTTTTAATAATAGTTCTTCCGAGAGAACATATCCTTTGAACGGTAATTATGTTGATGCAAAAGGGAATTCATTTTCCGGAAGCATCACGCTGCCGCCTTATCAATCGGCTGTGCTTTTACTGCAGACGCTCTATTCATTGCCGCTGACGTTCACTTCGTTTAAGGGTACCCGGCTGGAGAATACGGTAAGGCTGGAATGGGATCTTTCGGATAACGGCCCGGGGCTAATGCAACAGGTGGAAAGGTCCTCCGATGGCAAACAGTTCAGGAAGATCGGCGTGGTCGAAGCCTTAAGTAAGACAGGCCGTGCCAGCTATTCATTCATTGATAAAGAACCCGCTAAAGAAAACTATTACAGGATCAGATATTTGATCAATAAAACGTCAGCTACCGTTAGTAAGATCATTCTTGTGAAATTTCCAGAGCTCAAAAAGGCGACTGGCCAGATTGAATTGAAGGTTAGTCCGAACCCTGTGATGACAAATCTCACGGTGAGTTGCACCGACCCTGCGTTTTCCCAGGGCGTGATGACCCTTATAAGCTCTGCCGGGAATACGGTAAGATCGCAGGTAATGGGTTCACCTCAGGCGGTTGTGAATGTTTCTTCGCTGGCAAATGGTATGTATGTGTTAACTATAACAAATAACAATAGTGTGGTGAGCAAACGGTTTAAGAAGGGATAAAATATATTGCTGGCTATTTCCCTGCCAGTATTTGCTTCGTAATTAAATTAACCTCTTTTCTCAGCAGCGGGTATGCAG
>JBDTEB010000169.1:0-3137 GCA_039922795.1 Chitinophagaceae bacterium | reverse complement strand
CGAGCGTCTCCAATTCAATCATCATTTCCGTATGTACGACAAAGCCGACGTCAATGAAGAAGTACAACAATTCATGATGCTCGCGTATGGGTAAGCGGACATTTTTTGCAGAAGCCAAAATCAAAATCCTTTATGCAGATATCAGGAACGCAGACATTAACGTCCCACCTGCTCTGGAATCCTTTTCCGTAAACTGATTTCTTCCAGATCTATCAACGCCAGATACTTCCTGATGAGGTCTTCATCAAACTCCGATCTGTGATTCATCTTGTCCAGCAATTCTCTTTGTCTATCGAGAAGCTGGAGTGTGACCTGCAGATATTGTCTCAACGGATCACTGTCGGCATGAGCCTGCTGATCTTCATAATCCTCGTTGAAATATTTGAGTTTACTGGTAAGGCTTGATTTAAGATTCGATAAATGTTCATTATTAATTAAATCATCTGTATAGTTCTCATCAAGAAAAGCCAGTGATACACTGGCGAGTTTTTTCTGGATGATGGTCTCCTGCTTTATTTCGGAAAAAGTACCGTTCCTCTCTTCCAGCCTGAGTTTCCTGATCACCCAGGGCAGCGTGAGTCCCTGGAAAACCAATGTCACCAATATCACGATGAAGGTGATAAACAGGATGAGATTTCGTTGGGGAAAGGGTTGATTATCTCCCATCATTACCGGTATGGAAAGTGCAGCTGCGAGGGAAACCACCCCGCGCATACCGGCCCAACCGAGTACCAGCGGGGCCTTCCAGCCAGGGTTTGCATCTGCCACCGTAATAAAATTGCTCATGAAACGCGTGAATAAACTGGCCCCCAGCGTGCAAAGCAGCCGGGACACAACCAGCACAAGTGATATCAGCAGGCCGTAGCCAATCGCTGATCCAAATTTAATATCACCCAGTTGCTTTGTGATCGTGGGCATCTGAAGACCGATGAGCAGAAAAACCAGTCCATTTAAAACAAAACCCACCGTTGACCATACATTAAACCCTTGTGCCCGGCTTAGATGATTAAGCATTTTCTGTCGCTGGCTCGAAAGAAACAGGCCGCCGCTGACAACTGCCAGCACACCCGAATATTTAAAATGCTCGGCAAAATAATACATGCAATATGGCGCCACGAAACTCAGCACAATATCGATGCTTGTCGTCGTTGGCAGCCAACGGTAAATGGCATAAAAAACCAATGCGACAGCGAGACCGATAGCCACACCCAATACGATCACCAATACAAAATCGATTGCCGCGTGGCGGAAAACAAAATTTCCTGTCGTTACCGCAATGCTCGCAAAACGAAAAACCACGAGACTGGACGCATCATTAAGCAAACTTTCCCCTTCTGCAATGCTCACAAGCTGTTTGGGAACCTTTACATTCCTCATAATGCTAGAGGCAGAGATCGCATCGGGTGGAGAAACAATGCCTCCTAACACGAAACCAAGTGCCAATCCAAAGCCGGGAATAACCGCTTCGGCAACAAGCGCAACCACCAGTGAGGTTACAAAAACAATGGGAAAAGCAAAACTTAAAATCACTCGTCGAAACCGCCAGAATTCTTTCCAGGAAGTCTGCCACGCTGCCTCATAAAGCAGGGGCGGAAGGAAGAGAAAAAATATAAGGTCCGGACTGATGGTGATGGAAGAAAACACATCGAAAAAACTCAGGAGAAGTCCACCCAACACCAGCACGATAGGGTAGGCGATCTTTATTCTTCGCGCCAGCATTACCAGGCCGAGAATGATCATGATCAGGGAGATGAACTGGATAAAAAATTTCTCCATTTTACGTAAAGGTTATTTCAAGTACATTTCGAAAAGATTGAGTATCCTTTTGTATTCATCCGTCCAGCTGCTGGCTTCTACAAAACCATGATCTTCCAAAGGATATACGGCCATCTCCCAATTGTTTTTGCCGAGTTCAATTAACCGCTGGTTCAATCTTACCGCATCCTGGAAATTCACGTTCGTATCGATCATGCCGTGACAAATCAGCAAATGATTTTTTAATCCGGATGCAAAATTAATGGGAGACGATTTCGCGTAGGCAAGACTGTCATTGAATGGTTCATTCAGGATATTGGAAGTATATCCTTGATTATAGTGTGCCCAGTCGGTAACTGGCCTCAATGCCGCTCCAGCCTTTACCAGGTCAGGTTTGGTGAACATCGCCATCAGCGTCATGAAGCCACCATAGCTTCCACCGTACATGCCTATGCGATTTTTATCGATCCCCATTTCTTTGGTTAGATATTCTATGGCATCGGCTTCGTCGTCGAGGTCTTTTCCCCCCATAAAACGATAAATGCCAGTTCGCCATTTTCCGCCATACCCTGCACTGCCGCGGTAGTCAATATCGAGAACGGTATATCCTTTGTCGGCCAGCAAATTATTAAACATGTATTCGCGGAAATAACTGCTCCACCAGTAATGCACGTTCTGCAGGTAGCCGGCACCGTGAACAAAAACTACTGCGGCATTATTTTTCTTTCCTGCAGCGGGCTCGTAAAGCCGGGCATATATTGGCTGACCGTCGCGGGCCTTGATCGTAAAGATCTTTGTATCGCGCCATGGATAAGCTTTAAAAGAATCGCTGGCGGCCTTAAATGTGATCTGCTGTGGTTTTTGATTCGGAATATTTTGCTGGATATAAAGTTCCCAGGGTTTGTTTATATAGGAATAGCGGTACGCAATATATTTTTCGTCGGGCGACAATGACACTTCATATCCACCTTGTAAAGAAGTTATTTTTTCTTTACCGCTGCCGTCGGGTTTTATGCGATACCAGTTCTGTTTACCCGGATGATCTTCGTTGGCCAGAAAGTAGAAATATTTTTTGTCTTTTGACAACTGCGCGCGCTGCACTTCATAATCCCCTTTTGTAAGCTGCGTCTTCGTTTGTGTTTGTACGTTATACGTATACACATGCGAATAACCGGTGGCTTCACTCTGGAACCAGCAGATGTTATCGCTGATCCATCCTTCCGTCTGGTTGCCACCAAAGCCGCTACCAATGCCGGGTCCGGCGATCCAGGCGCTGTCGTGCTGGCGATCGATGGGCTTCAGTTTCCCAGTGGCTGCATCGAGCTGCATGATCCAGCGGTCTTTATGATCGGTTGAGGTAATGTCAAGCATCGCGGTTGATC
>JBDTEB010000168.1:0-4895 GCA_039922795.1 Chitinophagaceae bacterium | reverse complement strand
CGTTCGAACTCTTTATGGCTGCGGTATTTTCCACTCATTGCCCTTCGGAGTACATCCGCTTCGGCGAGATCCAGGCCCGCAAAATGGTGTGCCACTTTGATCACATCTTCCTGGTACACCATCACGCCATAGGTTTCCTTCAACAGTTCTTCCATTACAGGATGGAGGTAGTCAAATTTGTCCGGGTTATGATACCGGTAAATGTACTGTCGCATCATGCCGGATTGTGAGACGCCGGGCCTGATGATACTGCTTGCGGCAACGAGTGTGAGATAATCGTCACATTCGAGTTTTTTAAGCAAATGCCTCATTGCCGGGCTCTCGATATAAAAACAACCTATGGTGTCTGCTTTCCTGATCTGCTGCGCAACCAGGGGATCCGTCTTGAATTTCTCCACCTGGCGTATGTCTATGGAAATCCCGCGCGTTCTTTTCACGATCTCGATGGTTTCTTTGATGTGGCCAAGCCCGCGCTGGCTAAGTATATCCAGCTTAAACAAGCCGATCTTCTCTGCGAGAAACATATCGATCTGCGAAGTACTGAAACCCTTTGCAGGCATTTCCGTTGCCGAATACTGGTAGATAGGTTCTTCGCTGATGAGCACTCCGCCTGCATGTATGCTCATGTGATTTGGAAAATCCTTCAGCAGACTTCCATACCTGCGAATTTGTCGCTGTATCTTGTCCTCGTCAAGGTTATTGCCACCTTCCCCCAATTTATCGATCTCCTCCTTCGGCAGACCGAATACTTTTCCAAGTTCTCTGATTACTGCGCGGGTTTGAAAAGTGGTATAAGAGCCAAGCAGGGATACCTTCGCCTTACCGTACCTTTTGAATATATAGTCCGTCATTTCCTCGCGGTCCTTCCACGAAAAATCGATGTCAAAATCCGGGGGTGAACTGCGGTGCGGATTGAGGAACCGTTCAAAATAAAGGTCCAGTTCAATCGGATCTACGTCAGTGATGTCGAGACAAAAAGCCACGATGGAATTTGCGCCGCTGCCTCTTCCCACAAAGAAAAAATCCCGCGTTCGCGCATACCTGAGTATGTCCCAGGTAATGAGAAAATAGGCGTTAAATTCCTGCTTATCGATAATGGCTAATTCTTTTTCCACCCTGGCGAGCGCGTTCCTGTTTGATGGACCATACCTGCGGTGAAGTCCGTCCATAGCGAGTTTTCGAAGAAAATCCTTATCATCGGCCAATGATCCACCATATACTTTTTTTGTTTTATCCACCCCAAATTCCATGTCTATAGAGCAGCTGTCAAGAACCTTAGCAGTGTTTTCAATCAGCTCAGGATAGTTGATGAAAACTTTAGAGAGATCATCGGGTCCGATAAAAGTTTCGTGAGGTTCGGCAAGATCTTTTTTGTCCTGTTTGCTCAATAGTTCATTCTTGTCGATCGCCCTGAGCAGGCGATGCATATTGTATTCGGTTTTATCGCTGAAGGTTACTGGTTGTCGCACCACGAATTTCTCTCTCAGCAACATTTTCGGCACACTAAAAATCTTGTTGATCTCGGTACTCTGCACTCCGATAAACTCGTTGGGTTCGAGTGCTGTGATGGCCGTTGCCCCGAATGGGTATATCACAAATACTTCCTCATGTCCCGGAAATTTCATCGGAAAAGCTTTTCTCTCGCCGTTATGTTCCGACAGAAACCGGTTTATTGCCGAAAATCCTGCGTTATTTTTTGCGAGCAGAATGTAGCAGAAAAGGCTTCCGTTTCTGATCTCCGTACCGGTAACGGGTTTAATTTTATAATTACGCGCAAACTCAACAAAATCCCATGTATCGCAGGTGTTGTTGATATTGGTCAGTGCCATGGTTTCAATGCCCAGTTCGGCGGCCCGCTTTACCAGCGTTTCCGTTCGGATGGTACCGAAATGAAAACTGAACCAGGATTTACAATTGAGATACATCGACACATTTTTTAAATTCGTCCCCTCTCTCCAGAGGATGGAAGTCGCAGGCAAAATTACTAAATTATTTAGCAAAGTAAAAAGACTTTTATCACCTTGATGCAGCTTGCGGGAGTTTATTATCTTCGGGCGCCAGTTCATAAAAAAACATACGATGCCCGTAAAAAAAATCCTTTTGCTATATACTAACCCTGAAAACTCCGAAAAGGCTGTGCAGGTGTGTATTAAAATGGCACGTAAAGAACGCGCGTCCGTGCATGTTATAGAATTAAGACAGCGTACGTCCGCCCCGCAGTTCCAGTATCCATTTATGACTGACCTGACGTTGTCACAAACCCCAATTTACGAAGGGGTGATAGAAGTTGAGGATATTGAAATGGGAAAAGACATTTCCTTAAAACTTCAGAAACGTTTTGAACTTTCCGGTATCCCGTTCTCACATTCCAGCGATGATATTTTTCTTGATCAGATCATTGACTATACTGCCTTTGCCGATCTTTTAATTGCAGATGCGCACTTGAATCTTGGCGAATTTCTAACTGCGCCGATAGATGCCTCACTGGAAAAACTACGGGCTCGTTCTCATTGTCCGTTTTACCTCGCCAACGACACCGGAAGTGAAGTGGAAAAAATAATTCTTGCCTACGATGGCAAAAATGCGAGCATGCAAGCGATAAAAACCTTCAGCTATCTCTTCCCCGATTCGAGTGATCTTCCTGTGGAAGTTGTGAGCATACTGGAAAACGGGCAGGAAAGTATTGAAGAGGAATACCTGTTGAAACAATGGCTCAGTTTACATTTTGCAGATGCCAAAATTCATGTGCTGCATGGGAAAACGACAGATACCCTCATTGGCTTTCTTGATGCCCAGGATGAAAATGTGCTGGTAGTTATGGGTGTTCATGCGGGCGATTCCATCACCAGTCTGTTTCATAAAAGTACCGGGCCGGAAGTGATCAGGCAAATCCATCGTGCAGTCTTTTCCTGAGTAGCTACCAGCTACTTTCACAAGCTGTTCTTTCCGCTCTCATCCTTCCGCGAACTCAATAGTCCCTCGGGAACCATCAGTCTTCCTGTTGCGTTGTCGATAAGGCCATTGCGTTCGTCCTCAATATTGGTGGCCTGGGTATATACATCACCGGCAATCGGGCGTTTCCTGAGCTCTTCTTTAAATAGTTTAATTTTTTCGGCGCGATCATTGGCATCGGCAGGACCGCCATAATTCACGAACCCGAACCCGCCCCATTCACTAACGATCAGGGGTAGTTGATTTCTGTAAAAAAAAGGATCGCCGACTACCAGGGGAAATGCAGCCACGTTGTCAAGTTCGCCAGCAGTAAGCTTGTCGAGGAGGTTTTTCCAGTGATTAAGATCCGGCGTATATAAATGCGCCGTAAGCAAGTCAGATTTCAACCTGCCCTCTGAGGAGATGTGCTGCCAGCCATCATTGTCCACCACGAGATACTGAGGGTGATTGATCAGCATATAATTATAGGTGTCTATGATATATTGACGTGTTTCTGCATTGGTCGCAATATCCTGTGCACCCCAGTCTTCATTATATAAACTCCAGATGATGATTGATGGATGTGTTTCTATAAGGTCAAGCATACGCACCAGTTCCGCAAAATGATTTGCCCTGCTGCGTTGATTTGAATTATGCGGACTTGGCACTTCCACCCAAAGCAGCAAACCCAGTTCATCCGCCAAGGTATAAATTCTTGGGTCCACCCCTGCAATATGAATTCTTACCATATTACACCCCAGGGCCTTCATGGAATACATATGGCTCCTGATTTCTTCATACGTAGCAGTGCCGGGCTGGTAAAGTATTCCATCGAGATATATGGACTTGTGATTCAGAAAAACGCAGCACCCTCTGGCTTCCACTTTTCGCAGACCGAAATGCGTTTCTATCTGCGAGATCTTCCCTTCTTCATCGATCAGCTGAGCAACCAGTCGATACAAATGAGGACTTTCCGGTGACCAGAGACAGGCATTGGGAACATCTATCACCACCCTTTGCTGCTTTTGGCCGGCTTCCAGTTTCAGCGGAAAATCTGCCGTAGCAATATAATTTCCTTTCCCCCCCTTCTTTTCCGAAATCAATAGTCTGATGGTAAATTTGCCGGGATCGTGAATACGGGTGGTGAGGTTAAAACGTACCAGTTTATCTTCTACGATACTCACAACGCTCACGCGGGAACGAAGCCGGTTGCGTTCCACGGTTTCAAGCCAGATACTCCGGACAGCCCCGGCATTGGTCTGATACCAGATCCCGCCTCTTTTATAGACATGCGATTCCTGTTTGCCCCTGGTGAGGTCTGCATTCAGCGTATCCAGAATTCTTACCGTGATCCTGTTATTGGTCTTTAATACCTCCTCATGAAGCTCGTAGGAAAAAGACGTGTACACGCCATAGTGAATGGGTTCGCCTTCCACTGTGGTTAAAGGGAAACCATTCATCCATACCTGCGTCTCATATCCGCAGGCGCCAAACGTAAGCTGTATGATCGACCCAGCCGGCCTTTCTGAAGCAGGCGGCAGATTAAAATCACGCTCGTACCAGGCTATCACATTTTCCGGTCTAGTAGTGGGAATCTGCTGTGTTTTGGCCGCGGCCATATGAGCCTCCACGGAAGAAGGCCAGTAGGTCTGGTCGGAATAGTCGTGTCCGAGTGGCCATCCTTCCAGCAGGCCCTTGTCCTCGAGGTCTAGTGAAAAGCGCCAGTCACCGTCTAATAATACAAAAGAATTTGGTCGCGTCACCGCGCGTGGCAGGGGATTGTTGATGTCCTCCGCCGTTTCCTCCATAGCTTTCGCGATGCTGAAATTGGAATATGTTGTCTCCATTTATACTAAACTTTATAAAGTACGGAAAAGCTATTCAATCAATGTTTCCTGATGGGCAGCAATCGCTTCTCAGGAAAGTTTAAAAAATATCGGAAAACCTGTTATACAAGTGGTAAA
>JBDTEB010000167.1:0-10742 GCA_039922795.1 Chitinophagaceae bacterium | reverse complement strand
AGCGCAGGATCGTGCCATCCGGGCCGAAGAGAATCTTCGCCATTATGTGCTTGCCGGTAAACTGTTGGATGGAAGACTGCATATCAAGCAGGTGATCGCGCTGCGTTTCGCCGCTGACGATCAACTGCCACAACTGGCCCAACAGGCAGCGGAGCAGGGCCTGACTCCTGCAGAAATCAAGAAGCTGGTGAAGAACTGGAGAGCAGATTATCACAGGGTTTAAGGCAGCTGATTCGGCTTCTTCTTCACCTGATTACGCCGTCGATACTGGCTTTTCCCGGACCTAACAGCAGCAATACGATAAAACAGATAAGAAAGAGTGATGCTTTTTCCCCGCTATCAAAGAAATCGGCATTGTGTGCTTTAAAAATGGCTACCGACAAGCTGATGATGGGAGGTATTACAACGAGCCTGGAGAATAGTCCTATGATCAGGAATAATCCGCAAAAAAATTCGGCAAAGATTACCAGTGACAAAGACAGTGTTTGACCTATACCCATAAAATTCATGAACCTGGTCTGCATCTGCGAAAAATGAACCAGCTTATCGTAACCATGATGCATGATCAGCGCACCAGCGGCAACTCTCAGAACAAGCATCGCGACATTAAAAGCAGCAGGGGAGTAACTTATTGAAAAAAATTTCTTCATGGATTTCAGATTTTTTCAAAAATAGCTTTATGGTTGGATTTACAAAAAAATGTTAATCATGTTGCTTATCCACAGGTGTTTGGAATGATGTTTGGTCAAAGCTAAAATAAATTGAAACTTTACTTCGTTCTCTGACCTATGCGCAGTCGGTAATCTTAATCCGGAACTTGTCAGTAAGGATAAACACAAGTTTGTGCCGTAATCCCGGAGGTGTTGTTTAAACCGTCATTTGGTATGAAAAAAATCATTTCCTTTCTTTTTATTTTTTCTTTCGTTTCCAGTTTCGCTCAACAGACCCGTGCATTTACCGACCCTCAGTCGACTTTCAAACAAGCCAAGGAATATTATCAAAAGGCATATTACAGTCTTGCCTATCCATTATTCAGAGAGCTGAATATGAATCTTCGGGAAACGGACCGGAGCAATCAGGCACTCAATTTCCAGGAGATAAAATATTACACCATCGTCTGCGGTTTAAAACAGGATGAAGGAGGTGCACTGGAGTCGGCAAAGGAGTTCATAGATCTTGATGATAACCAGAGCCGTGTGCTGATGATGAGCTTCCATGTGGGGGAATATAGTTTCAGGCACAAAGATTATTTCCAGGCGATTTCATACTACGAGAAAACGGCGGAGGATCAACTGGATACCCGCGAAATTGCTGATATGAAATTCCACCAGGGCTATGCCTATTTTACCCTTCAACGTTTCGACATGGCGAGGCCCCTGTTCGATGTGATCAGGAAGGACCCAAAGGATCCAAATTATATCGATGCCAATTATTACTATGGTTTTCTTGCATTCAATGAAAGAAATTATAATGAAGCATTAAATTCTTTCAAGATCGTTGAAAACGAAAAGGCATACGCTAATCTTGTCCCATTCTATATCGCCACGATTTATTTTTACACCAATCAGAAGGATAAGGCCCTCACCTATGCAGAACAAAAATTAAAATCGGGGGGACAGATTTATGATCTTGATTTAAGGCAACTGGTGGGTCATGCCTATTTTGCAAAAGGCGAATATGCAAAAGCGTATCCCTTTCTCAATGAATTCGTCAGCCGGTCTGCAAAGGTAAGAAGGGAGGATATTTATGAGCTGGCCTACTCCAGTTATAAAAATGGTGAACTCGGCAAAGCCATTGATGGCTTTAAGCAACTGGGTGGAAAAGAAGACTCACTGGCCCAAAATTCGATGTACTTGTTGGGCGATGCATACCTGAAAATAAATCAGAAAGCAAACGCTAGAAATGCCTTTTTATTCAGTTCATCAAACAACAGCAACCCGACACAGCGGGAAGTATCTTTATTTAATTATGGAAAGTTATCCTACGAACTCGGCTACCAGGATGTTGCATTGACTGAACTTCAAAAGTTCATCGCAGCATATCCCACCTCCACTTACAATACTGAGGCGAGAGAATTACTGGTATCTGTTCTATCAAATACAAATAATTATAAAGACGCGCTCACCCTGATGGAAGGCCTCAGATCTCCTTCTGAAAATACAAAAAGACAATATGCCAAGATCCTTTATGGCAGGGCCACGGAGATGATTAATGACGGCATGCTGGTCACCGCAAACGATCTGCTTACGCGGGCACTGAATGATCCCAATAATGGATCCGTGCTTCCCTACGTCAACTTTTGGAAAGGGGAAATTGCCTTTCGTCTGAACAAGATCGATGACGCAATAAAGTTTTATTCTGCCTACCTGAAGTCCGGAATTTCCAGCGGGGAGGTCAATCCTGAAAACGCAAAGTATAATTTGGGTTATTGTTACTTGAAAAAAGAAAATTACAAACAGGCATTGGGATTTTTTGATCAGATCATAAAAAATCCAGGCATTAATTCCAGACCCATTGAACAGGATTCTTACGTGAGAAGTGCTGATTGCTACTACATGAGCCGTGATTTTAAGAAAGCACAGAGCATGTACGAGCAGGTTTTAAGTTATTCCTGGCCATCATCGGATTATGCTATTTTTCAGAAAGCGATGATTGCCGGTGTGGGCAGCGGTTCCGAAAAAATCCGGATACTGCAAACAATACCGAAGATGTTTCCTGCTTCGAGCCTCGTGCCGGATGCCAATATGGAAATTGCCAATACCTACCTGGCAGATGAGAAATATGCCGAATCTATCCCTTACCTTAAAAATGTCGTATCATCTACCACAGCCGAAGCGCTGAAACCCAAAGCACTGCTGAAATTGGGGATCGCTTATTATAACCTCGATAAAAATACCGAAGCTCTCGCCCAGTATAATATATTGTTGAAGCAATACAGCAGTTCGCAGGAAGCCGATGAGGCGCTGGAGAACGCTAAAGGCGTGTACGTAGAAGAAGGCCGTACTGCCGAATATGTTGCCTTTGCGAAATCCATTGGAAAGAATATATCCGATTCACAACAGGATTCACTTGCTTATGCGGCGGCAGAAGTACAGTTCAGCAATGGTAATATGGATGCGGCGCTTATCCGTTTCAGTGAATACCTGGGAAAATATCCTTCAGGAAAGTACGCGCTTGAAGCCAACTACTACCAGGGCGAAATTTATTACAATAAAAAGGATATGGCCAAAGCAGCCGTTAGTTACGAAGCCGTCGCCGACAAGGTGCCAAACAAATTTGGTGAGAAGGCGCTGCTCCAGGCAGCAAGATTGAACTTTTTCGACCTGAAGAACTATGAGAAGTCGGAGCAGTATTTTACCAAACTAAAATCATTTTCGAGCACTCAGGAAAACAAACTCGAAGCAATGAGGGGTCTGTTGAGAAGCCAGTTCCAGTTGCTTAAGTGGAACGAGGCTGTAGAAAATGCCAAAGACCTGCTGGCTCAGAAGGGAAGCAGTTCAGATGATAAGGTATTGGCCAATTTTGCTCTGGGAAAAGCTGCCAGGGCCGCCAACCAGTGCGAAGAAGCGATAGGATATTTCAGGTCGGTGGCCAACTCGAATAAGGCTGCCTACGGCGCCGAATCGCGGTTTGAAATTGCCTCCTGTCTATTCCAGCAGGAAAAACTGAAAGATGCGGAGAAGGCGGCGTTTGAAGTAATCAATAAGGCCGGCTCCTATGCAAACTGGGTAACAAGGGCATATCTGTTGCTTGGTGATATTTATTTCAAAGAGAAAGATTATTTCAATGCAAGGGCAACCTACCAAAGCGTGTTTCAGAACGCTACTATTGATGAGTTGAAAAACGAGGCCCAGGATAAATTGTTGAGGGTTGCCGATGCAGAAAAAACAAACAGTAAGATCGAGGGAGAATAATGACGATGCAAAGAGCCGAAATTAAAAACAAACCAATCTACACCATGAAGTATGCCCTGTTGTTTTGCATCATGCTGTTAATACAGGGACATAATCTATTTGCCCAGGATTCAACGCGAAAAAAAACCATCGAGATAACTTCCACTTTTAAACCCGTGCTGCGTGAAGCGGCAAAGGTGAATTTCTCTTCTGCCCCTCCTCCAGTTGATTCTACAAAACCCATCCTCAACTACAATATACCGGTTCAAAACCTGAACCTTAACTACCAGCCAACAGCGTTAAAGCCGGTCAGCCTTGACATCGATTCCACGAATCTGTTGAAATATGGCAATTATATCAAGGCAGGTGTCGGCAATGTACACATTCCCTATATTGATGCAGGTTTCAGTTTTGGGGATGGTCGCAAAACTGCTTTCACTGTTCTCGCCAACCAGGTCTCTGCAAAAGGTTCCTTGCCATTTCAAAAGACAAGTCAGACAAGTGTTTCACTTGGCGGAACATATAAAACAGATAAGAATCTGGAGTGGACGGGCAAACTTGGATTTAAAGCCGAGGACTATTTTTTTTACGGATTTCAACCAGACACACTAAAATTCTCAAAAGCCGGTTTAAGACAGCGTTTTCAGACCTTTGAAGGAAAGCTCAGCTTCAGGAATATCAATCCAACTAAATTTGGACTTAACTATAATCCGAACCTGCAATCTTCAGTCTTTTCCGGAAAAAATATTTTTAGTCAGGGTTCGGAAGCCAATACAGTACTGAATCTTCCATTGAATAAAACGTTTGGGAAAAGTTTTGGCATCAACCTGGGGTTTACGGCTGACCTTACCACCTATCGACCCTCAGGCAAAAGTAATATCCAGAACAACCTCTATTATTTTTCTCCCAGTTTATTGCTTAAAACGCCCAATCTTTATCTGAGTACCGGGCTCATTCCATCCTGGGACAACAAGGTTTTCACCATGTTGCCGAATATCATTGCAGATATAACGACCAACGATAAACGCTTTACGATACAGGCGGGATGGATCGGATATTACAACAAGGGTACCTATCAGCATTTCGCATCCCTTAATCCATGGATCCTTCAGCCGGGACAGCAGCTGAACACCAGGGTGCAGGAACGTTATGCCGGGTTTAAAGGATCTGTTTTTGAAAATTTTACTTACAGCGCCAAGGTGGGGTTCGCCCAGTACAGGAATATGCCGCTGTTTATCAATGACAGCCTGGATGGAAAGACCTTCCGAACGGTATATTCTTCCGCCATGGAAGCATTGCAATTGCATGCCGAAGTTGGTTACACGAAGGGAGAAAGTTTTAGTGCGACCGCAGGATTAACCTGGAACCAGTATTCGAAAATCAAGGATCAGACCCGCGCCTGGGGCCTCATACCCTTCGAGATCAAGGGTTCGATCAGGTGGGAGGTGATGAAAGATATTTATGTAAAAAGCGATCTCTACCTATTTGACGGAGCTGCCTATCAGACAAAAACGAAAGAAGCCAGAAAAGGAGATAAGGGCATTGATCTTAATGCAGGCATGGAATTCAAAATCGCTGACCAGTTTAGCCTCTGGTTGCAGATGAACAATATTTTCAATAACAAATACGAACGCTGGAACCAATACCCGGTTTATGGTTTCAATCTGTTAGGCGGTGTTATCTTCTCGTTTTAAATTCTTCTGAATCATCTGAGAATATTTTGTTGCTTTGCGGAGCAACCCCACCGGTATGATCGATATTCTCAACAGGTTTCTCATTCAAAATAAAAGTATCAGCATTCCCGGGCTGGGTACGATCCATGCGGAACGGATACCTGCCAGAATGGATGCTGCGCAAAACAGGCTTATCGCACCCGCTTACCGCTTTCGTTTTGACAAATACTTCGATGCGCCGGATAAAAATTTTTTTACTTATCTGTCCATGCAGAAACAGATTCCCGATTATGAAGCCATCCGGATGTATAACCAGTTTGCCCAGGATTTCAGGTCGCGTATCATGTCGGAAGAAAGGCTTGAATGGGATGAAATAGGTTACTTTCAAAAAAGCAGTTCAGGTGAAGTAGAGTTTCTTCCAACGGGCAACGAAAGGGAGAACTATCTTGAGCTGGCCCCGGTCGAAGAAAATTTGCCAGTGAGCGAACTGCAGGAAATGCCATCGCTGGCAGACCAGGAAAAGCAAAACGAGGCACCGGTTTTTGAAACACGGGTCAGTACTGGTGATCAGCCTGCACACAGATTGGAAAAAATATTCTTATATGCAGCGATAGGTTTGCTTGCCATTGGACTGCTTGTGGCAGGCCTTCATTTTGGGAGATACGGCTTTAGTACAAAAGCGTGGTCGAACCTCAAATCCCTTGCTGTTTACAACTCCTGATCGTTACCATAAACATGCCGACGATACATTATACAGCCTGTCCTGCTTGTGGTTCAACATCACTCAGGCCGGCAATTACCGCGAAGGATTACACGGTATCCGGTGAAGTTTTTTCCATTGTTGAGTGTGGTGACTGCACATTAAGATTCACGCAGGATGTTCCCAGCCAGGAAAACATCGGCAAATATTACCAGTCATCCGCTTACATTTCGCATACTGATACGCGTGAGGGCATCATCAATTCGGTGTACCACAGGGTAAGGAACCATACGCTCGAACAAAAGAAAAAGCTGATCGCCGGAACTATAGGCAAAAGCTCTGCAAGATTGCTGGATATTGGTGCCGGAACCGGCGCTTTTGCCAGTTACATGCAGAGAGGTGGCTGGGAGGTGACTGCTCTTGAACCTGACGCAGTAACAAGGAGGCGCGCAATGGAGATTAATAAACAGATCCTGTTGCCTGCAGAGAATCTGTACAGCCTTCCGAAATCCTCTTTTTATGCCATCACGATGTGGCATGTACTGGAGCATGTTCATACACTTCATGAATATCTTGCGCAGATTAGCACATTATTGGCTGATGGCGGATACCTGTTTATCGCTGTTCCGAATTATACCAGTGAAGATGCCAGGTATTACAGAGAATTTTGGGCGGCCTACGACGTGCCACGCCATCTTTATCATTTTTCCCCAGCTTCCATGCGATCCCTGGTAGAGAAACATGGACTGACGGTAACTGACATCAAACCCATGTGGTTCGACAGCTTTTATGTTTCCATGCTCAGCGAACAATATAAAAACGGAAAGGCCCGGAATATTTATGCTTTTTTTGAGGGACTTAAATCAAACCTGGCGGCCATCCAGCAGCAAGACAAGTGCAGCTCCCTGATTTACCTAATCAAAAAAAAATGAACTTACCAGGATACCTCATAAATATGTGGCCATGCCTTTCCTGTTACATAGATCTTTCCGCTGGCAGAATCGAATGCTATCCCGTTCATTTCTAGCGCTCCTGGATACTTGCTTTTCGCCTGGCTGTCCAACGCCCTCAAATCAATTTTTGCCACTACCTTTCCGCTGGCCGGATCTATCTTGAGAATTTCAGTCGTTCCATATTTATTGGCGTAAATAAAGCCCCTGATGTATTCAAGTTCGTTGATATTTGAAACCGGACCGTTGTTGTCCATGACACCAACAATTTTCACCACCTTGAGCGAATCGGGATCCAGGAACTGAAGATTGCTCGAGCCATCACTCATGATGAGGTTTGTTCCATCATTGGTAAGCGCCCAGCCTTCCGTATTATAGGTAAACTCACCAATCTTTTTGTAGGTTTTCAGATCATAGATAAACCCCTTATGATTCTGCCAGGTAAGCTGATAAAGTTTGTTTTTGAAAATGTTGATCCCTTCGCCAAAGTAACTGGTATCGAGAATAACCTTCTGACTTATGATGCCTGTTTGCATATTCACCGGTCCCAGGAAAGATTTGTATGGCATCGGTGGCTGACCGCCAGTGCTTTCATAAAGTTGTCCGTCATGCACCAGGAATCCTTCGGTAAAGGAAGCGGTGTCATGCGGAAACACATTTTTTACTGAATAATTAATCAATGGAGCACTTCCGGAATCATTCCCATCACTCACATCTTCTTTCCCATTATTGGAACAGGATGCCAGGATCACGGTAAGTAAAAAAAGAAAATTTACTTTTTTCATCAACAATTTATTTGAGGCTCAAATGTACAATTCACGATTCTAAGTGAAGGTTAATTTGACCACACCACTTGCACAATTAAAATATAATTGCTTCTTTTACACTGCTTACCGCCCCTTTTTAAAGGGCGCTTACCTCCAATCATCCTGTTTACAGCCTTCTTTACTCCAATCTTCTTTTTCGGTCTGCGGGTCCGCTAGTGTTTTTTTTCGGATTCAATCGCCCGATCCATCTTTCCTGTTTGCACGGTTTTCACATCTGGCTCAAAATTTTCCTTATGTGTTCCCGGAATAGCAAAAAGTAAGATTTTTTTTGCTAAACCAGTCCTCCAACTCCTCTGAATTGCCGGCAACCGCAAAAAGAAAATTATTATGAACAGGATTGTTTTACTCACCGCATTACTGCTGACCTCATTTATCTCCCGAGCCCAGAAAGACTGCCGGTCGACCGAATTTAATCTCCCTTCCGGCAGATCCACTTCTTCTTCGATAAGCCTGTCGTCAGCCAGCACGTTTACTATGGAATCCAACAGCAGCTCCGCCAGCGTCAGTGAAAGTGGCGGATCGGTCATCACTATTCCTGTTGTAGTGCATGTTCTTTACAATAATGCGTCACAAAATATCAGTGATGCGCAGATCGCTTCACAATTGATCGTTCTAAACAACGACTATAATGGGCGTAATGCAGATCGCTCAAAAGTACCCGCTTATTTTGCATCGCTTATCGGTTCGGGTGCCTTTGAATTCAAGCTCGCCAATAGTGACGCCAAAGGTATTGCCACCTCCGGCATCGTTAGAAAATATACAACGATCAAGATGTTTAGTACCGATGATCGAATCAAGTTTTCATCGATCGGCGGTGATGATGCCTGGGACAGAAATAAATATCTCAATATCTGGGTAGGAAATCTTGCCGGAGGTATCGTGGGCTATTCAAGCAACCCCGGTTCCCTGCCCGAGAAAGATGGTGTGGTGATCGCGTACACCGCATTTGGTACTATGGGTACCGCATCCGCTCCCTATAATATGGGCAGAACAGCGACACATGAAATCGGCCACTGGATGAACCTGTTACATATATGGGGTGATGCTTTTTGCGGCGACGACCAGGTTAACGATACACCCAAACAAAGGTTAGCCAATAAAGGCTTTCCCACCGGCGAGAAGTTCTCCTGTGAACAAAATGCGCATGGCGATATGTACATGAACTTTATGGATCTCACCGATGATGCCTGCATGAAGATGTTTACACTGGGCCAGGTTGCCAGAATGAGAGCCCTCTTCGAAAGAGGAGGGGCGCGTTATTCCCTGCTGTTTTCCAAAGGCCTTAGTGGTAAAACGATTAACCAGATTCCAGTTCCGGCCGACCTCGCACTTCCTGTTTCGGGTGCTGAACCGGTTACGGCAAAAGTCTCTGTCTATCCAAATCCGTCAAGTTCAGTAATCAATATCGAAACACCGGTAATGCAGGAGTCAGGTAAGAGAATGATAACGATCTATAACGGTGTCGGACAGCCGGTAATGAATCTGGAACTTACATCGGCAAAGGTTCAGGTTAATATCAGCCACCTGACATCGGGTATTTATTTTATCAAAATCATTACGGGCAGCATAACGTCAATGGTTAAGTTTAGTAAGAATTAATTGATCATCAGGGCAGCGACCATTCTGCCAACTTCCGGCGCAATGGCGATGCCTATACCGCCCAAACCGGTAGCGCAAAAAACGTTTGGTTCTATTTCCCGAACCACCGGAAATTTTGTTTCTGCCATACCCATGATGCCGCTCCAGCGTTTTTCAATGCTGAATTCTTTGCCGGGTATTACCACTTCGCGCAAGAATCTTTCTAGTTCATCCTGGATGGTTTTGGTGGTGTTCATTTCGGTGGTTTCTTCCTCGGCGAAAGCCACATTGCGCGCGCCGCCCAGCAGAACGCGGCCATCGAGATTGCGGAAGTAATAATAACCTTCGTCATAATGAAAGCAGCCCCCGAACGGGAGTCCGGCGATTGGTGTAGTTAGGAGCACCTGCCCGCGGGCCGGTGTGATGGAAAGGTGTTGCGAAAGTTGCCCGGCGAGTGCGTTGGTGCTGATGATCAATCTTTTTGCCTGCAGATGTATTCCGGAACTTGTAGTTAGATCGATGTAACCTTCGATATTTTTAAACGCTGCGATCCCGACACCGTGGAAAATTTCAACCCCAAGTAAGCGTACCTTCTGCATCAATCTGCGCATGAGTTTGCCGGCATGCAACTGACCCTCCAGGCGGTTCTCTACCAGATGACCAGTGTTGCCAAAACCAAAATCGGCAAGTTTTTCATCCGCATTGGAAAACACAGCTGGTTCGCCGGTGATTTGTTGTAAAAGTGCGTTTATCTGGTTGATGTCTTCTGCCATCGATTGGTGATCTGGATACTGATGTTTAGAAATCAATTCGTAACCGCCCAGCTGCTGATAGTCGATCTCTGTGTCTTCAAAATTTTCCCTGATCTGTATTAGTCCCTTGAATCGAAGCTCAACCATTTCCTTCATCCTGACTTCACCCATAAAAGCCAGGTCGTCGACCAGTTCGGTAAGGCTTCCAAAACAAGCGAAGCCGGCGTTACGGGTGCTCGCCCCTGAGGGAATTAACTCCTTTTCGCAAATCAGGATGCTCAAATCGGGGTTAACCGTTTTCAAGTGCAGTGCGCTCCATAGTCCGGCAAAGCCGGCACCCGCAATGATGACGTCAGCAGGTGCGAGAAA
>JBDTEB010000166.1:0-3904 GCA_039922795.1 Chitinophagaceae bacterium | reverse complement strand
CATTAATAAAACTACCTTCTTTAACCATCATTTCCTTTGCAGCAAATCCTACGGAACTAAATACAATATAGGCTGACGGGCCGGCAATATTGAGGGAAAAACTTCCGTCATTATCTGTCAGAGTACCGCCCGGACTTCCTTTTACAGTTACGGTTACCCCTATCAAAGGGCTACCGGTGTCATCAACTACTTTACCTTTCACAGGTTTACCAGATGAACCCTTTTGAGCGAGCGCTCCCTGCTGAAGGGTTAAAAGGCAGAGAAAAATGATAAAAAAAACAGGAGTGTACAGTTTAATCATACGGCAAAAATTAATGTAAAATAGTCTTAGGGTTTATTCGGTTTCGAAATTTAATACAATCGTGTTATCTGCCGGTCCATACCGGCGCAAGCCATGCTACAGGTCCTGGAATCTTTTCGGTATTGGCAGCTTTTGCTGGTTTCACATTTCCGCCTGCCTCTTCTGTTTCATTCGAAGCACCCCCGGCCGGTGCCCCATTGACGCGTCCATTCCATACCCTTACGAAAAAATATTTGCTACTTGAGTCTTTGATGGTGGGCGTCCACCGCAATGAAAAAGCTGGTGAGGGGCTGTACGACTCCACCACTGTGCCACTGTCTTTTACAATATCAATCTTCGTAATCATTCCTTTCGGGTCACTGGTATCGGGTTCGCTGATGTTGATATCAAAATGGAAGACTTTTGCACCACCGGATAACGTGGAACCCATGATCTTATTATTTACTGTGTACCTGCAAACGATGTCCTGGTCGAAAGAGGCATACGTACGGCGATTCTTCATGGCGTCAAGAATAGCTGCCTTTGTTCGCTGTGTGGCTAAAACAAAGGTGCGCGACTTTTGAGAGGTAATTCCGCCAAGGCCATGGTTGTCGTTACCCGATACCGGAGATACCTTCCACCCTGCGTCCAACGCCCTGATAAAACCTTCATAGTGCACATTTTTATTCGAGTTGATCACTTCCAGCATGGTGATGATGTTGGTTACTTTTTCATCCCGGTACCCAAAGTTGGCATACTGGCCAGGCCCGGGGTGATTAAAGCTGGCAACCACAGGGCCTTCACCATTGGGTGCCACCGTTGCAAGCCATTTATAGAGATAGGGAAGATCGATTTGCGGCTCCAGCGCATTGATGTACGCCGAACTGTTGATTACGTTTATATGGCCCTTGCCGTTAGGGCTGTTGTTTTCGGAATATTCGAATCCCGTCAAGGCAACAAAGTTACTGTCGGTCGCATCTTTTGCTGCCTTGATGGATGCCTTCCATGCCAAGCTGTTCGCGCTTGTAGGGTAAAAAGCTTCTTCCTGTGAATGGTCCGTAGTGATATAAAAATCATAACCGTTTGCTTTGGCGATCGCAAAGTGTTCAGCGGGGAAACCCTGCAGCTTCTGCCAGTTGGGCTTTAGGGTCGCATCTTTCGGATGCGATACGTTTTGCGAATCTGTCATCATGCCCGCTTTTACGAGTTGACTGCCGTGCGACGAAGTATAAGCAGTATGCGCATGCGTATTACCCGCATAAATATGGTATGATGGCAGTGTCTGCGCCCTTGAGCCAAAAATAATAGCCAGGGTTTGTATTAGGATCAACGAAAAAGATATGGTTGCCTTTAGATAATTCATTGATAAAAAATTGAAATTAAATGCCGTATTCAGTTTATTCACTCTCCCCATTGTCGATACCGGCCGGCCGGTCAGGGTTAAAGAGGTCCCACTCCGGCCTTACCGGTGTTTGATGCTCTTTCTTTACAATAGCATCAAACTGTTTTAATAATTCCGGATGTTCTGCGGCTACATCGATCATTTCCCGCTCATCCGTTTCCAGGTTAAATATCTGCCAGGGTGCCCGGGCATTTTTATTCAGACCGGTTTTTACCCCTTTCCATTTGCCCATTCTTATCGCCATCTGGCCGCCTTTATCAGGATACTCCCAATACATATAGGCACGCTGTTTCTGTCGTGACGGGTTACCAAGCAAGGTGGGCAGAATAGATACGCCGTCATTTTCAGGAGCCTTGACCCGGAGAAGTTCTGCAAAGGTTTCCATCATGTCGTAGGTGGCCGAAGGGTAATTGCTCACCTTTCCCGCCGCAATCTTACCCGGCCATTTTACAATAAAGGGTTCTCTTATCCCACCTTCATACAGGTCCTGTTTTCTTCCCCTCAAAATACCGGCGCTGTTAAAATAATTGCTGTTGGGGCCCAATGTGCCGGCAGGGCCGTTATCACTGCAAAAAATTACGATGGTGTTTTTATCCAGTCCTAATTTTTTTAGCTGTTCTTCAATTAAACCTACCTGCTTGTCGAGGTAAGAGATCATGGCCGCATAAGTTGACAGCGGATAGAATGTCGGCACATAACCCGTCGTTAATAAAAGTGGACTTTCATTCAGCAATTTTTTATACCGTTCAATGTCCGGCTCCGGCACCTGCAGGGCCGCGTGGGGCAAGGTATAAGGCAGATATAGAAAAAAAGGTTTGCTTTTATTGGCGCTTATAAATTCAAGCGCATGCGTCGTCATTTTGTCGATTGAATATTCCTTGCCTTTGTAAGTTTCCACGTCCTCCGGGGTAACGGTTACTCCCTTCAGTTTGGGATGTACATTGATCACCGGGTTATTCAATGACTCCCATTTACGGTTTTCATATAGGTGTGTGGTGTAATAGTTGTGTGCATGGCGCTGGTCGTAATAACCATCAAAATAATCGAAGCCATGTTTTTGCGGATCGCCTGCGTTATCATGATTCCCGAGCCCCCATTTGCCAATAACTCCTGTAGCGTAGCCGGCCTTTTTGAACAACTCCCCTAGGGTAGGTGTGCTAGCAGTGATGGGGAAAGACCCCGGCTCCATTTCGTTTTCCTTATAGGGCAAAAGGCCCACGTTGCCTCGTACATAGGCATGACCGGAATTTCTGCCGGTAAGCAGATTACACCGCGAAGGACCGCATACCGGCGTACCCACATAGTGTTGCGTAAATTTCATTCCTTCGGCAGCAAGCTGATCAATATGCGGGGTTAAAATTTTTTGCTGACCGTAACATCCCAGTTCACCATAGCCCATATCGTCTGCCAAAATATAGATGATATTAGGTTTGGATGTTGAAGCCTGCTTTTGACCATAACCTGAGATACTTATCTGGAAGCAAAAAAACAGCAGCAACAAGCTCATTTTGCCTCTAACGAGGAGGTTCATGCGCTTACCGACAGCACCAGTCTCCTTGTCGAGGAAATTGTAGTCAATTTTATCTTTTAACGTCCGTTCGGTGACGCAACCAAAAAAAAGCCCCGCTATATTTAAATTTTTCTTCATAGTACTTGCAATGTGTTTGCCTGTTGGCCAATTCGGTTATGGGTCATCGTTGTATAACCCGTTTATCTTTACAGGTAAAAACTTTTACACTCTTTCGTATCTGTTGATTCACAAGGTTCTTTAATGTAGCTTCTATCACGTATTTTTTATTGATTGTTTTGGGAATGGCATATAAGTAGTAACTGTCTGATACCATTCCCTTATTGTCTTTCAGCTCAACATATTCGGGCTTTACGGCAATCTGGTTTATGGTAAGACTTTCCAATATCACAACCGGTTCCGTTAGCGCCTGGCGGGTAGATTTCCACCAGCAGCGTATCCGCACATTCACTCCCTCTTTCGGGGTAGCCACTTCATACGGTTGTTTGCTGTCAACAACCGTTATGGCAGCCCATGGCTGGTGTATCTCCGCCTTGCCATCCTGCCACCATTTCCAATTTTTCTGTTTACCAAGAATAAATGACTGCACACCAGGGGCACCACCTAATATCCTGGTTTTAAAATCACTTATGCTGTCGTGCCTGACCGCAACAACCTGGTTGTTTTTCAGGGCCGACATTAGCTCTTCATAACT
>JBDTEB010000165.1:0-7756 GCA_039922795.1 Chitinophagaceae bacterium | reverse complement strand
CATGAAAAATCTTGGCATTCTCAGCCTGGAGATTCAACGCATGCCCAAGGATGTCAACACGAAATTCTTTCACCCAAATGACGCGCCTTACCTGTCGGTTGTCACTCCTTCCACACACGATATGAGTACAATCCGCGGATGGTGGGAAGAAGACCGGGCCACCACCCAGGATTTCTTTAATAAAGAACTGGGACAATGGGGCGAAGCGCCGAAAAACTGCGAAGACTGGGTAAACAAAGCGGTTGTACTCCAGCACCTTTACTCACCTGCCATGTGGAGCATATTCCAGTTGCAGGATCTGCTTGGCATGAGTGAAAGTCTTCGTCGGGATAATCCGGATGAAGAAAGAATCAATGTACCTGCCATACCAAAATATTACTGGCGTTACCGCATGCACATGGCTCTTGAAGATCTTATAAAAGAAAAAGCTTTCAATACAACTTTGAAAAGTTATATACAGGCAAGCAACAGGTGATGAGTAATCTGTTCCGGGAGGGGGTTTGCTCCCGGAACACGTACTGTTGCGCAAAAAAGAAATCATGGTCTGCAATTATTTCAGTTACGATCTTCGTTTTCAATATCCCTTCACTATCAGCCGTGGTACAAAAACCCATCAGCCCACGCTGATCACAGCATTGGACTTCCATGGCATCAAAGGCTATGGGGAAGCGCCTGCCATCGCCTACTATGATATCCCGGTCGCCAAAATGATCGCCGATCTTGAGCAGAAAAAAGGCATGATAGAAAAATACGCCCTCACAGATCCCGGACGTTACTGGCATTACCTGCATCACCTGATCCCGCGAAATAATTTCCTTGTCTGCGCCCTTGATCTTGCCGCCTGGGATATTTATGGGAAAATGAAAGGCAAACCACTCTATGAATTATGGAAACTGGATCCAGCAAATGCACCGCTAACTGATTATACCATCGGCATCGATACGATCCCGAAAATGGTTGAAAAAATAAAGGCAAAACCCTGGCCGGTGTATAAAATCAAACTCGGCACCGCTGAAGACATTGCTATTGTGAAAGCCTTACGCGAATGCACAAGCGCTATATTCAGGGTAGATGCAAACGCAGGGTGGACGCTGGATGAAGCGCTGGATCTTATTCCACGGCTCAAAGATCTCGGGGTGGAACTTGTAGAGCAACCACTGGAAAAAGACAACTGGGAAGGGATGAAACGTCTTTATCACGAATCGGTTCTGCCACTGATCGCCGACGAAAGTTGCGTGGTAGAAACTGATGTCGAAAAATGCCATCGTCATTTTCACGGGATCAATATTAAACTCACCAAGTGCAGCGGCATTACACCGGCACTCAGAATGATCAGCAGGGCAAGGGAACTGGAAATGTCGGTGATGATCGGCAGCATGAACGAAAGCACGGTAGGAACAGCTGCCATCGCTCACCTGTCACCGTTAGTTGACTACCTCGATGCTGACGGACCTCTGCTACTGGCGGAAGACCTGGCAACGGGCATCGTCTTTGATAACGCCGAGCCGGGAAGGCTCACCTGCTCAGGCAACCCCGGTCTGGGAATCAACTATACCGGCCTATTTACCAAGTGATCAAAATTTCAGAAACCCGCGGACGAATAAAGCAGTAGTCTTCCGATGATACTTTTTTACAAATAAAAAAAGTCTGTACATATTTCTATTTACAGACTTGAACCCTGTTTATAAAACAACTCCTGTGTTACCCTTTTTTATCTGGTGTTAGATTTAGATGACTTTGAGAATATTACTTTTCTGGTAAACTTCCCATTTACCAAAAGAAGTCGATTTAAGGTGTATAATTTTTGTTGCTGACTCAATGGTTATGTAGTAGCTGTTGTCTTCACCAATATTTACTTCGATTGCTTTTGCAAAAGTGTAGTCTTTGTAGTTATTTTTCAAACCAATCTGCAGTGCGATGGGCAATTGTGTTGTTTCAACTTCTCTTCCTGTTGCTACCAGGTCGCCATCTTCATTGTAAAAGGCTGATATAACCTGGTTGTTAAAGATAAACTCTGCCTTGTAAAGATCAGAAACCTTTGACCAACTGGCCTGTGTCACATTCTCGAAAGAATACTGGAGAGATTTGGTGACTGCGGAAGGAATTTTGTCCTGGGCGAAAGATGACATTGTTGAGAAGGAGCCGATAACAGCAAGGAGGATGATGATTACTTTTTTCATGTTTGTTTGTTTTAGAATTCAAAGATATCCCGCGGCAGATGCCTGGAATCGCTGTTGATGCAAACCGGGGTTATTTTGCTGCGAACTGGAAAATTGTTGCGGAGGAAGTAACGTGAGCGGGAGCCGGTTGGGTGCCACCTGGTTAAATTTATCTTTTAGAGACTATATTAGTATCCTCATTATTTGTCCAGCGTGCGGAGAAAAATTATGAAAACATTTCAAGGAAAAATAAATGACCGTCTGCTCGACTTTGCCAAGCAGGGAGAGCTTGTAATCATGGCAGGTGCGGGCGTATCTTGCGGAGCGCCTTCCTCTTTGCCGGGATGGTATAGCCTGAATGCCTCCATTGCAAAGGCACTTTGCAGGCGACTGGATGAATACCTTGAGGAAAACAACTGGCTGACACAGTTTATACCCATTATAGAAAAACATCGTGACAGGGGATCCTTTCCGCCCGACTACCAGGCACAGGTAGTCGAAGAAATTTGTGGAGAGAACTATTTCAGGGGGCTGCAATCCCTCGACGTCGATGTCATCAATTCTTCCCATGAAGCAATCGCTCAACTCGCTGCAAGCGGATCGGTACGATGTATCGTCACCACTAATTTTGACAGCCTCATCGAACGAGCACTTGAAAAATACCGGGTGAGATATATCGTTGCGTATAATGAACCGGGGTATGCGCGTCTTGCGGAAAGACTTGTTTCCGATGAAACGGAGCGGATGGTGCCGGTGCTAAAGATCCATGGATCGGTAACCGATCATCTCTCCATGATCGACACGCTCAAGCAACGCAAGCAGGGGCGCTCCAGACAGCTCCAGATTTGCCTGGACAGACTGCACACTTCTTATTGGATCTATCTTGGATTTTCTGCCGAAGATCTTGAAACAGACCCTGGCTACCTCGGTCTTTTGAATGGAGCCACCTATGGCAGTGGCGCCACCTATCTCGCTTATCCCTTACATCCTGTTTTAAAAAGAGGAGCACAAATGTTGATGGAGGCGTATGAAGATCGCGGCGAGATTATTTCTGCGTTTGGCGATGAGTACCTGTCGTCAATAAGCAGTTCAGGCAATCCTTTGCAATCGGTTCCTGCAATCAGGAATAAGGTCATCGGCCTGGAACAGTTTGAAAAGAATCTTGAAAGATGGGTTAACTCGCTATCCCCCGCCAGCGCTGCTCTTTGTGTAACGGCGATATTGGAAGCCACAGGTGAGGCAGAATCGGCTGCCCGGATTCTGGACCAGCTTGTGAGAAAAGAGTTGTTCGAATACCGCGAAACCCGCGAATTTAAAATGCTGCAGCTCCATTATGGAAGGCTGGGAGCCAGTTGGGGACGTTTCTTTGGTGTGCCGGATCTTAACGGCATGTCAAGCAATGCAAGTGTTGAAACCGTACAAAGTCTTCTGCGCCTGGATGGAACCGAATTTGAATTTGCTGCCAGGTCGTGGCTATGCATTTTATATCTGTGGCTGAATAAGGGTGAGATGGCAACAAGGTCTTCGATTCAGATCCTGAACAATATTCACAGTAATAACTGGACAGATGTAAAACCATCTGATCCCGAAGAATTGGCAGACGCATGGATCGCTGCCGCGCAGGTCTCTGTGCTTAATGCCGGGCCCGAAATTATTCGCTTCACCATCAGCACGGCTGATATTGCGTGCAACGCGGTTACTGTCAATGGCAATGTGATCAGGGCGGCACGTATCATCTCATTAAAGGGTTTATGCCTGGCACAGGCAGGCGTAGACGTTGACCATTTCTTCTCACAACATGAAGCAGTTTTTGCTGACGCAGAACGGGCGGGTGACAGCTTTTCGCTGGGCTTCCGGTCATTGGCGCTGGGGCGATGGGCAGTTGGTTCGGCCGGACTGGAAAGAGCCAGGATAACCGGTGGGGGAACAATAGCACGGATAGCCCAGGGTCATCTACAACAGGCAAGAAATCACCTCTCAAAATCTGGTCTCGAGGCCTGGCTCATATACATTAGCATCCAGGAGGCCAAAGCTTTTGCTGATCTTTCACTCTTGAGTGATGCACAAATTTGCATAGACTATGCCCTGCAAACTGCCGAACGGTTTCCGGTCATGTCCAGTTTTATCCAGGAAGCCATCGGACAAATACTCCAGATGCAGGATAATCCCGATGCGATATACAGTTTTGAAAATGCGCTGGATGATGCCCGTGAGAGCGGGCTAAATTTCAGAACACTTTTCCTGGAGAATATCATCGAAAACCAATTCGGTGAGCGGCGTTCGAACTGAAAAAATTCCTGCAGCAAACAGTTAAATTTAGTATTTGGATAATCCCGGGAAAGCAGGAATACGTTACTCGTCGGCCCTGCCGCTGTAAAGCTGAGCTAGCCATACTTCAAACACGGATTTTTCCTTTCCTTTACCGGCTGAGGCGTAATCGCAAAGGATGATCTCTATCGCCGGTGCGCCGGTCTCGGTATAAGATTCGGGTTTGAACATGGCAGAATATCGCATCCAGTACTCGCTGGTGCCGTCGTTTGGAACGGGTTTTAACACGATGTATCCATCCTTGTCTGCCAGAGGAGTAATGATCGTTACCAGCGATGGGCCTGTCAGCCTTGAATCCCGGGCCAGTACTATCGGACCCCTTGTTATGGCTGCGTATTTCGTGGTACCGCCCTTTATTTCTACCCTCCCGCGCATATCCAACTCAATCGTCACCTGGTCTTTTGAGGACCATTTTCTTTTAAGCGTAAGATATTCGCCCGGCTTCACTCCAGCGACCTCTTCCTTGTTAACCCGTACTTTATTAATCTTGCTCCAGGCGGGTATCCTGATCTGTACCGTCATTTCTTCTTCTGCAGGCATGTCGAGAGAAATATTTATTTCACCCGAGATCGGATACTCCGTTTTCTGCACCAGTGAAACGTTTTTTCCTGATGGGGTTTTTAGAATGTACGAACCGTTCACATAGAAATTCACGGCCAGTCCATCGCCGGTGCTCATCACCGCAGTTAATGGCAAAGTAAACTGGCCGCGGGGACCGCTGGCATCACAACAGTTAAGGTTCATCCCGCATTGACCGCTGCCGGGGAGCCTTTCACCATTCAACGGCGTGTACTTGGCCCAGTCAGAGCCATCTGCGCTTAAGGATGCCAGTAAGGAATTATAATAGGACCACTCTATCTGGTCTGCATATTTTGAATCACCGGTAAGCCTCAAAAGCTGTTGATTTAATTTGATCCAGGTTACCGTTACACAGGTTTCCTGGAAGTGAGTAACTGGCGTGGTCTGCAATTTATTTCCGCCGAACCACATTTCTTCCGATGCCCCGGAACCAGTGATATTGATTTCTGTGTCATGAATATTCTGCCAGGTTTTTTCAACCGCTTCCCTGTATTTTTCTTCGCCGGTAACCCGGTATAGTTCAAGCAGTCCTTCATAGCAGGACATCATTTCATACGCTTTCTGTCCCTGCTCGGGGCTGTACCAGGATTTTGGTTTGAGAAAGCGCTTACTCACGTCCACGCCGGCCTTGCTGATCAGGTTTGGGCCGGCAGGTGTTTCCCATTCTCTCACTATTTCAAGTGCGAAATCGAGGTATTCCCTATGCTGCGTAATGCGGTACAAACGAACGATCGGCTCGAGTACAGAAGAGGCGGCCATACCCCTGTAATTACCTTTGTTTACAATTAAACCATCCGTTGCCCGGATCTCTTTTAGCAGGTGATTGGCTACTTTTACAGCAGCATCCAGGCTGGCTTTATCCCCGGTAAGATCATAATAATCGAGTAACCCAAGCATGCAATACTTTCTACCCCAGATGTCCCACTGTTCAAGCCGGTGTTCGGGACTGTAATTACCGATGTACCCGTCTGGAGTCTGAGTTGAAATAAGCCCTTTGACTGCACTTTGTAAAACCTTCATCATTGCGGGCTCGGGCCTGTAGCGGTAGGCGAGTACGGCAGATGTAAACCACTTGCCCCAGAATTCCGACTGCCACATGCGGCTTTCGGTACGGTGACGAAAGGGCTCAATCAACTCAGCTACATTTTGTTTGATCACCCTGTTGTCGTAAGACTGATCAAGTTTTTTACCAATGTAGCCCTGCATTTTTACAGACCGGGCAACATGAAATCTGTCAGTGATTTTGGGCTGGATCTCTTGCGCACTCAGCGACTCAAACGCGGTGGCAGCAAATAAAACAATGGCAACAATTCGGTTCATAATTTTTTTTTGTAACGTCAGTACCATTTGGTGTTCTATTGGTAAAGTTCTGTGCAGCCAAGTCAGCCAAGTCAGTCAACTTAGTTACTTTGGTTCAACGTGAATAAGAACATTACCAATCCCGGGGATATCCATTGTTAATCGTTTCTTTAATTTATGGGCAAGATCATGGCCCTCCTTAACGGAGATCTGTCCATCTACGATCGCATGAAGATCAACATGATAATGCATTCCAGCCTTCCTGATCATGCATTTTTCCGTTTCAAGAATTCCAGGCTCAAGCAGGGAAACCTTTCGGATTTTATCTTCCAGATCAGGATACAGGTGTTCGTCCATGATCTCGCCGAGAGCTGGCCTGAAGATCTTGTAACTGTTGTAAAGAATAAATCCTGCGGCAAACAACGCGGCCCAGTCATCAGCCGATTCGTACCCTTTTCCCATTACAAGGGCAAAGGAAATACCAATAAAGGCCGTTACGGAAGTGATGGCATCGCTGCGGTGATGCCAGGCATCGGCTTTTAAAGCAGAGCTATTTATGTCATGGGCTTTTTTCTTTACAAGCCGGTAGGAAAGTTCTTTCCACACTATAATGACGCCCAGCACGATCAAAGTCCAGGGTTTTGGCAAATTATGAGGGACAGCGATATTTTCGATACTCTCATAAGTAATGATGGTTGCAGATGTGATCAGAAATCCTACGACCATGAAAGTGATCAGGGGTTCGGCGCGGCCATGTCCGTAAGGGTGATTTTTATCTGGAGGCCGGTTAGAATATTTGATGCCAAAAAGCACCAGTAGTGAAGAAAAGATATCCGTCGTAGACTCGATAGCGTCGGCAACGAGGGCATAGGAATGTCCAAAATAACCGGCAGCACCTTTTATCATCGCAAGGCATGTGTTACCTACGATGCTAAACCAGGTTGTTTTGATAGCCGTTTCTTCGTTCCGCGATGCCCTCATATTTATTTTTGAGGCTGTAATGTAACCGGAAAGATTCAACTTCTTAAACCGATCTCAACTCTTCCCTTGTCTCGAGGTTATCTTTCGTATGTTCGGAGACACTGTTTAGAAATTTCGCGCTGAATTGTCCATCCTTAAACCGACAGGTCATCTTGTCCCCGTGCATTGATTCAACCAAGCGGGCGTTCAGTTGCAACGTGTTATCGTCAATCCAGGTTGCTGTTCCGGCAATCTGCGATGGCATATCAAATCTTCCCGGCACCGGAAAAATATATTTCCCGTTATCCGCATTTAAAATCCAGTTCTCCCATCCAAAATCTAAAACTTTCGTTCCCTCTTTTGTAGTTAGTCTCCAGGAGCACCGGTCTTTAAAAAATGCAAACTGGGAATGGGTTACACCGTAACTATTT
>JBDTEB010000164.1:0-15684 GCA_039922795.1 Chitinophagaceae bacterium | reverse complement strand
TATGCTGCGCCCTTATCTGTTGATGCCATCAGGAACTGCCTGGAGGGTCATCTTCCATCTGAGGAGATTACCCACCTGATTACGGTCAGTTGTACCGGGATGAGTGCTCCGGGACTGGATCTGCAGGTGCTGGAACTGATGGATCTTCCCAAGAATATTTTCCGCACGTCGGTAAATTTTATGGGATGTTATGCGGCAATACATGCGCTCAAGATGGCGGACGCATTCTGCAGTGCCGATCCGGATGCGAAAGTGATGATCGTCTGCACTGAATTGTGTACGCTGCATTTTCAAAAGGAAGCGACATCTGATAATATTGCTTCGAGCCTGTTGTTTGGTGATGGTTCAGCGGCTGTTCTGGTTACCGGCGATACACATGCTGCACAGGGTATGAGGCTTCATAATTTTTATTCGGAAGTTGTACCGCGGGGAAAAAAGGATATGGCCTGGGAACTTTCTTCCTCCGGATTCCTGATGACGCTTAGCGGGTACATCCCCGAACTTATTGAAGAGGATTTTGATTCTCTGGTGACCCGGGCCCTGGAAAAAAAGCAAATCGCCCGGGAAGAAATTGCCAACTGGTGTATTCATCCGGGTGGAAGACGAATTCTTGACTCGATCAGGAAAAGCCTTTCACTTCCTGAAAATGCCCTCGATGCAGGCTACAAGATCCTTCAGCAGTATGGCAATATGTCTTCACCCACTATTCTTTTCGTATTAAAAGAACTGATGAACGAAAAGAAAGGAAAAACTTTTGGTGCAGCATTTGGTCCGGGGCTGACGATGGAAACCTTTGTTGCTGAACATATGGCAGATTGAAAATAGCTTGTAACATTTGAACTTCGCCCAAAGATCATATCAGAAAGAGATCCTTGACCGGGAAGGTATTCCTGCAGCAGATATCCGGCTGAACATGCAGGAGCTCAATTTCATCAATACCATGCTGGGTGGGCACAAGATCACTTTGGACGGCTTTCGAAATTTCTTTTCATTCGGAAACAACCCCGAACGGGAAATCGTCGTGTGTGAAATTGGATGCGGCGGCGGCGATAATTTATACGTAATCTGGAAATGGTGCACCCGGCATGGCATCCGGGTAAAGCTGATAGGGATAGATATAAATGCCGACTGCATCACGGTTGCCCGGGAAAGACTGCGGGAGGCGTCCGCCGATTTGATCGTTTCGGATTATAAAACGGTCGATTTCGGAACACCACTGCCAGATGTCGTTTTCTCTTCTTTATTTTGTCATCATTTTCCGGAAGATGAACTGGTGGATATGTTGAAATGGATGAAGGAAAATTCCGTCAGGGGATTTTTCATTAACGATCTCCAAAGGCATCCGATCGCCTTTTATTCGATCTCATTGCTCACAAGAATGTTTTCCTCTTCCTACCTTGTAAAAAACGATGCTCCACTCTCAGTTTTGAGAGGTTTCAAATCTGGTGAGTGGAAAAAGCTGCTTACTGCTGCCGGGCTGCCAGGTCATTTCATTCAATGGAAATGGGCATTCCGTTATCTTATTACTGTACCGGTTAACCTAAAAGTGAAGTAACAGACTTGCATGTATCAAGCGCCAAACTTTAAACAGGAAAAGAATACCGATTTGCTGTCGACGCCAGGCGCGGAGGAGGATGAAGCCCTGTTTGACGTAGCCATCGTCGGTGGTGGCCTGTCAGGGTTGTCTCTTTCTATTCTACTGGCAAAGAGTGGACACAAGGTTTTATTGCTGGAAAAAGAGCGGTATCCTTTTCACAAAGTCTGCGGTGAATACATCAGTCTGGAAAGCTGGAATTTTCTGGATAGTCTCGGCTATCCTCTCAGCGATCTTGACCTCCCTATAATCAAGCATTTGACGATATCCGCGCCTAATGGCAACTCTGTCAGTCACGATCTGCCTCTGGGCGGCTTTGGCATAAGCCGCTACAAGATCGATTCAGAAATGGCGGCCATCGCCCGGCAAAATGGAGTATTGCTGCTTGAAGGCACAAAGGTGTCAGATGTTAATTTTCATGAAACGGAATTTTCAGTTCGCTGTACAAATACTATTTACCGGGCTAAAGTCGTTTGTGGTGCATTCGGCAAACGCAGCAACCTGGACGTGAAATGGAAGAGGCTGTTTGCCGGCCAGCGGCCAAACAAGCTGAATAATTATATCGGGGTCAAGTATCACATCGAGAGCCCAAACCCCGCCGATAGTATTGCGCTGCATAATTTCCAGGATGGCTACTGTGGCATTTCAAAGATCGAAGAGAACAAATCCTGTCTTTGTTATCTCACCACTGCGGCCAACCTCAGGGCATGCAGCAATTCGATCACGAGGCTGGAGGAAACGGTTTTGCAGAAAAATCCTTTATTGAAAAAGGTCTTCGAGGAATCGAAACTGCTCTACACCGCTCCTTTGACGATCTCACAGATTTCGTTCGAGGAAAAATCTCAGGTAGAAAATCATATCCTGATGATCGGCGATGCCGCGGGAATGATAACGCCACTTTGTGGGAACGGGATGAGCATGGCAATGCATGCCGCCAAGATCGCGGCAGAGCTGGTTACCCAGTTTCTTTCCCGCAGATTTACGAGGCAGCAACTCGAAGATGAATATATACAGCAGTGGCGGGCCTGTTTTGGAAAGCGATTAAAGGCCGGGCGGATGATACAGCGTTTTTTCGGTAGTGAATGGGTGACCAATAAATTTATTTTTGCTGTGAAACCCTTCCCAAGGCTAATTTCGTATTTAATCAGGCAAACCCATGGTGAGCCATTTTGACCTTTATGAAGAATGCTTTAGCGCTCATACTCCTTATTCTGGGCTTTTTTATAAGTCCGGCGCAGAACTATCATGCGGTTCAGGGTTCTTCTTTTGCGGGAAGCCTGGGCATTGATAATAATCCGGCTTCGATAGTTAATACCCCATCTCCCTGGGATATTACCGTATTATCCTTTCAGCTTAAATACGCCACCAGCGCCGTAAAAGTTCTTAACTACTCCCTGCTGGGTTCTCCTGCCGATTCAAAATACCGATTCTCCAAGGGGGATTTCAGTCGTTTTGGAACCATGAATCTGAACCTGCATATTTTAAACGCCCGCGTGGCTCTAAAGCGGAAACAGGCCATTGCTTTCGGGATGAACCTGAAATCATATTCCCAGATCAATGCAAGCCAGTTTAATATTTCCGACACGGTTCGCGGCATTAATGATTTTCTGGTTGACAACCAGAAGAATCCTTATCTGCATGCGAGGCTTCGAAGCAGCAGCTGGCTTGAACTTTTTGCGACCTATAGCAAAACCCTCCTGGAAACCAATACCGGCCGGCTTAACGGCGGTATAACGGTAAGGGCTAACCGGGGTGTCGCGGGCGGCTTCATGAATTTTCAAAATGTATCCTTCAAGAAAGATCTCACCCCCACAGGCAGGCCGGATTTCAAAATTCAGAGCGCGGCACTTGGTTACGGATACTCGTCAAATTTTGATAAATGGACAAAGTCCCGGAGTACCCGAGACAATCTCAGGGACATGGTTATCAGCTCGGAAGGTGGCGCATCTGTGGACCTCGGTGTGGAATACCTGGTACGCGGCCAGGTTAGCTCCAGTTTTTACGACGATGACAATTATTATGACTACGACTGGAAGATCGGCGTTTCCTTGCTCGATATCGGCAAGACAAATTTTAAACCGGGAAGAGAAAGCAGGATCATTAATGACCCCACTATCGGCGTATCGGCAATTGCCTTTGAAAAAAAATTTAAAAAGATCTATAATTTTCAATCATTCAACGACAGTATTGCCACCGCTGTTGATGGCATTAGTAGTCTAAGCGGGGTTTTCGGCATCACCAATCCGGCACGACTGGTGATCAACGCCGATCACTGGATGGGTGGAGATTTTTATGTGAATGGTGAATTGTCGGTCAATCTTTCGGCGGTTCCGGGGATTGATGCGCTGCACGTGAGCGAAATGAACTTTCTTACGTTTACACCGCGCTGGGAAACCAGAAAATATGGGCTATATCTTCCCATGCAATATAATACCGGCGGCCAGTTCTGGGTGGGTGGAGCATTTAAATTTGGTCCCATAGTAGGTGGGCTGCATAACCTGGGAAACGTTTTCAGCAGGAATAAAATGCAGAATGGCGGTGGATATTTTGCCCTGGTTATTCGTCCTTCCTCGTTGACAAAAAAGTTCCGCGATGCCAGGACTGATTGTCCCCGGATTTCAGTCTCCGGCCGCCGCCGAAACGGGTGATCGTTTAGTATCATATCTTTGCACCAGTCACAAAACGAAAAGATGTCAAAAAAAACCGTTGTACTGGGTGCTTCGTCTAATCCATCCCGTTATAGCTACCTAGCTATTGATCGTTTGAAAAATATGCATTATCCCGTAGTAGGGATAGGTAAAAAGGCCGGAACTGTGGGAGATGTTATGATTGAAACGGAACAGAAGCCCATTGACGATGTTGATACGGTTTCGCTCTACCTTAACGCTAATAATCAGAAATCTTACTACGATTATATTTTCAGCCTGAATCCAAAAAGGATCATCTTCAACCCCGGCGCCGAAAATGAAGAGCTCTTTAAAATGGCGGAAGAAAAAGGCATTAAACCCGTTGAGGCATGCACGCTGGTGATGCTCGCAACTGGTCAGTTTTAAAAGTTAGTAAGGGGTTTACCTTAACCGTCGTCAGTTTTACGCTTGAGGATAATCAGTCATGTACTGAAGTGAGGTCATGGATCAGGGATGGGATGCGGATTAATTTTGTTCTATCAACCAAGGTTGATGGTTTTAATCCAACCGATATCCATGAAAACTATCCAATTATTCGGCCTTTCCATCATCCTGATGTTACAGGGTGCCGTTCTTTCTGCACAGGATCTTCCTGAATTCACAAAACTTCAAACTGAGAAGACAAGGGTTTTCGATCGTGTTCCATCAAAGTTCTCTGTGTATGCGGTAGCAATGGACAGGTTGTTTTCCCTGAAAGCAAACAGCAAAGTAGTTATACCTCTCGATGGATCAAATTTTATTGAAGGCACTGTACTCGAAGTAGTACAGCATAATGAGCAGGTAACAAGCATTAATATAAGTGCATCCAATTTTGATGGTGCCATGCTTACGCTTTCCAGAAAAACGATTCCCGGCCAACCGGTAACCTATGTGGGAAGGCTGATCAGCATGAAACATGGTGATGCTTTTATGATGACCATGCAGGGGAGTGAGATCGTTTTCTCCAAACAACAGCAGTCCCTTACCGTAGCCGAATAATTCCCGGTCCAGGTTTTTATCCATTCATCCCCATCCTATGAAACCGATTTTTAGAACCCTCTTGCTGATACAAATATTAATGTCTGCTTATAGTAACGGTTATGCACAGTCGCCGTTATTTAACAGTGATTCATCGGCTGCTGCCACAATTTTTCTTGATTTCGACGGACACTATGTAGCCGGAACATCCTGGAACTGGAACGGTCCGATCAGTGCCGCGCCCGCCGGTCTTGATGCAGCCGGTATTAAAGAAGTCTTCAACCGTGTCGCCGAAGACTATCGGCCATTTCTTATTAATGTAACAACAGATTCAACCAGGTACCTGAAGGCTCCGCTAAACCAGCGTGTACGCGTCATCGTTACATCAAGTTCTGAGTGGTATGGCCGGGCCGGGGGTGTTGCCTTTATTGGTTCTTTTACCTGGGGTGATGAAACGCCCTGCTGGATATTCTCTACACTTTTGCAAAACAAGCCTAAATATGTCGCAGAGGCCTGCTCTCATGAAGCCGGTCATACACTGGGATTGCAACACCAGAGCGTTTACGATCAGAACGGTATTAAAACCGCAGAATATAACGCCGGTGGAGGTGAAGGAGAGATAGGCTGGGCGCCGATCATGGGCGTCGGTTATTATCAGAATTTAACTACCTGGCATGTCGGGCCAAGTTCCGCAGGATGTGGCGTGATCCAGAATGATCTTAATGTAATCACCAGCCAATCGAATGGCATTCAGTTGAGAGATGATGATCATGGCAATAGTCCGCTTGTTGCTACTCCCATAAAAATGCAGGGAGTCAGCTTCCAGGTAAACGGGCAGATCAGCAAGGCACTTGATGTAGATGCATTTAAACTTGTTCTTGACCGTCCGAATGCCGTGCGCCTGAGTGCCGTTCCCAATAATGTGGGGATAGGAAATCTCGGTGCCGATATTGATCTCAAGATATTTATTCTTAACAATCGCTTCGATACTATAGGAACGTATAACCCATCAAACTTACTCGATGCCGTTATCGATACAACCCTCAAACAGGGGACCTATTATCTGGCGATTACAGCTACAGGAAATGCCTATCATTCAGATTATGGCAGCCTCGGTGACTATGCGCTTACCGGCAGTGTGCAGTCCCTTCTGCCCATCCACGAATTTGTATTGAAAGCCGCTGATGATAAGGGCGTTCGAACCCTTACCTGGAATTATACCAGCGATGAGAAAGTGCGTTCTCTTAACATTGAAAACTCGACCGATGGTAAAAGTTTTCAGTCAGTGTCGCTTGTTGCTTCCGACATGAAAAACCTTACCCTTCGTTCAACAGATAGTCGGGCTTACTACCGCATAAAGGCGGTTACTTCTTTAACAGATCAGACCTATTATTCAAATATTGTACATATCGACGGGAAATCAACCAGTCTAAAAGCGAAAGCACTAAATACACTGGTAAAGGGTTCCCTCCGGGTGACCAGTAGTGGATCATATGCCTATCAGCTTCTAGATGCAAAGGGGGCAAGCATTTCCGCCGGGACGTTGACTGCAGGAATAAATACGATCGATGCTTCACGCAGCAGCCGCGGGTTACTTTTACTGAGGATTACCGATGGTGCCGAAAGCTGGACCGAAAAATTAATAAAGGAATAATATCGGGTTTCCCTTTGCTTAACGGGTTTTTTAGTAAATTACAAAAACCCGTTATTTTATGCTGTGGAGAAAATTCAATGGTGATCCGATAGAGATTCCGATCATGGAAGCTGTAGAAACGGCTATTAAACGGGAAACCGGCAATGGGTATAAACTGAAAGTTTGTATCGGTACGGATTCCCAGGTAAAAGGCGCAGAGACAGAATTTGCTACGGTAATAGTTTTCCTGAGAGAAGGTCGTGGTGGATTTATGTTCATCAATAATGACCGCACCAAAATACAATTCAGCATTAAGGAAAGAATGCTGCTTGAAGTGGCAAAGAGCATCGAGATCGCTTACGAATTGTGCGACCTTTTTACCGTTTATGATGTTGATATGGAAGTGCATGCAGACATCAATACCAATCCCAATTTTAAAAGCAATGTTGCCTTGAAAGAGGCGATGGGTTATATCCTCGGAATGGGTTTTGCATTTAAGGCAAAACCCGAGGCCTTTGCCAGCAGTAGCTGCGCCAATAAGGTCGTGAATTAATTCTTACCCGGCTCTGCTCCGGTCTCTTCACGGTAGGTTTGATTGGTTTCTTCTATCAGGGAAAGTATCTTGTCCCTGCCAGTTTTTTTGACGGCACTCGTTACGATATGTTGCGGCAGAAACTGCCAGGTTTCTCTCATTCTATTCAAAAACCCTTTTACATTTTTACTTACCGTTAGTTGCGTCTCTTTGTCGGCCTTTGTAAACACGAGTACAAAAGGTATTTCCCATTTGCCCAGATCGTTTACAAAATCCAGATCCAGCTTCTGAGGATCATGCCGGCCATCGATCAGAACGAAAACGTTAACGAGATTTTCTCTTTTTCTCAGGTAGTCCTCAATCATCTTCTCCCATTTCTTTCTTTGTGCTATCGATACTTTGGCAAAACCGTATCCGGGCAGATCGGTGAGATACCATTGCTCGGAAACCTTTGACTTCTCCGCCATGCTGGATACCTGGAAATGATTGATCAGCTTGGTCTTTCCGGGGGAGTTGGAGGTTTTAGCGAGTTTCTGGCTATTGGTGAGCATATTGATCAGTGATGACTTGCCCACATTGCTTCTGCCAATAAAAGCATATTCAGGTTTGTCTGCCGGGGGGCAAAGCGTATGGTCTGGACTGCTGATGAGATAGTTTGCCGAGAATATTTGCATGGACCGCAAAGTTAAGGTATCGGCCTGCCAAATTTAACAGGATGAAACCGCCATTTGCAACGTAAATTTGCCGCCCATGGATACCCGTTTACCGCACGATGAAGTAGTGCCTTTTGGTGCCTCCGCGCTCACAAAAAAGCAGCAGGTTGAAACAATGTTCGACCGGATTGCCTTCCGTTACGACTTTCTCAACCGTTTTTTAAGTGGCGGGATCGATATCTACTGGCGGAAACAGGCAATCATAGAATTGAAACAGGTGAATCCTCAACTGATCCTTGACATGGCTACCGGCACCGGTGACATGGCGATTATGATGAACAAACAAATTCAACCGGAAAAGATAGTAGGTATTGATCTTTCCAACGGAATGTTGAACATCGGGAGAGAAAAGATTGCTAAGCTCGGCCTGGCGGAAAAAATTTCCATGAAACAGGGTGACAGTGAACACATCGATTTTGAAACAGGAACTTTCGATGCCGTGTCAGTAGCTTTTGGGGTAAGAAATTATGAAAATCTGCAGAAGGGACTCGCGGAGATGTTAAGAGTGCTCAAACCGGGCGGAAAACTGGTGATACTGGAGTTTTCAAAACCGGGTAAACCGATGAAATGGTTTTATGATCTGTATATGGAAAGGATCTGCCCTATGTTTGGACAGTTCTTCTCAAAAAACGGGGATGCTTACAGATATTTGAATAATTCAGTAAAAGCTTTCCCCCAGGGTTCTGCTTTTACCGGCATCATGCAGGAAACAGGTTACGAGAAAGTTTATTCGAGACGTATGACTTTTGGTATATGTTCAATTTACTGCGGATATAAGAAGCCCTGATTTTCAGGTTAGTTATTATTAACCGGTTGCCATGGAGCGTGATGCCTAAATTAACTGCACGTCAGGATTGTTAAAAGATCAACCACAAAAGAGGTTCGTTCCTTTCCGGGCAATATCTGCTGACAGCAGCCGTTAGTTACATCATTGCAATAATTCTTTAAAAATTACGATATAGGCAGATTTTTACTTTTCTCTCAGACAATATTATATCGTGAACTATCAGAATTCCGCCTTATTATTTACCGTTCTTCTGCTTGCGGGCTTTATTGCTCCTATTAGTGCTTCGGCACAATTGAGGAACGCGCTCAACCTGGAGACTACAGATGACAAACCTTACCACATCGGGATCGTTCTTATGGGCGCGGCCAGTCATTTCCAGGTTAGCCAGCACCCCCTGTTTTTACAACGCGACAGTGTACTGGGAACCAGTCCGCAAAACTCGATGGGGCTGGGTCTTGGTGGCATGTTTACATTCAGGCTGAGCAAGCGGTTTGAGGCAAGAGCCATATTTCCTCAATTGCTTTTTGTAAACAAGTCCATTGAATACAGTCTTAAGTATCCGAACTCGCTTTATGATGAAAAGGCGGTGATAACGAAAAATATCGAGTCCATACTTCTTGGTCTTCCACTCCAGCTAAAATTTCGAAGCGATCGAATTCGTAATTTTCGGGTATACATGATGGGTGGAGGCAAGATTGAATATGATCTCTCCAGCAAGGCCCGCGCAAAGAATGCCGAGGACCTGGTAAAACTTTCTTCCTTTGATTATGGGGTTGAAGCGGGTATCGGGTTTAATTTTTACATGCCCTACTTCATTTTATCTCCTGAAATAAAGATCAGTAACGGCCTTACCAATTCTCACAGCAGGGACCCTGATCTGAAGTTCTCCAACGTGATCGATAAATTGCAATCAAGGATGATTGTTTTCTCCCTGATCTTTGAAGGCTAAAAGCTGGCTGTTTTCGCATTGCTTTCTTGTTTATCTTCAAAAGAAAACCTGATGCGGAAAATTCTTCTCCTGATTATATTATCTACCGGTTTCTCTGCGATAGCGCAGGAAAGCGATTCACTGTTCATCCGCCGAATCGCCGACGATATCCTGGCAAATGGCAAGGCTTACGAAAACCTGAGGATCCTCTGCAAAACGGTGGGAGCACGCCTTGCAGGGTCACCAGGCATGTTGAAGGCGGAAGACTGGGGCGTGAAAACGCTGAAGGAAATGGGTGCGGATAAAGTGTGGTTGCAGGCTGTGCAGGTGCCGCACTGGACGCGCGGAGGTAGCGATGAAGCGTCGATTTCTTACACCGATGGCCAAGGTAAAAAAGTCACGTGCAAACTTGATGTGCTTGCGTTGGGTAAGTCCCTGGGGTCCGGACCAAAAGGTGTACGAGGCTCACTTATGCTGGTTCATGATTTTGATGAACTGGAAAAGCGTAAGGATGAAGTAAAGGGCAAGATCGTGGTTTATGATAATGCATTTAATCCCCGTTATGTAAACACCGGGGAGGCGTACGGCGAGTCCGGCGTCTATCGCAGAACGGGGCCCAGCCGGGCCGCAAAATATGGTGCCATTGGGGTAATGATCCGGTCGCTATCCGAATCGGTAGATAACAATCCACATACCGGATCCACGGCATATGATTCCACACAACAAAAGATTCCCTGCGCCGCCATGGGGTTGAAGGATTCAGATCTTATTACCCGTCTTTTTAAAGAAGGAATAAAAGTGACTGGATACCTGAAGACTTCGGGCGCATTTCTTCCTGATGCTACCGGCCACAACGTGATTGGCGAGCTTACAGGATCTGAATTTCCAGATCAATACATAACGGTCGGAGGCCATCTCGATTCATGGGATGTAAATGAAGGAGCCAATGATGATGGAACCGGCTGTGTGCAGGCGATCGAAGTATTAAAAGCAATGAAATCACTTGGCTACAAGCCAAAACATACCATTCGCGTGGTGCTATTTGCGAATGAAGAGAACGGTTTGCGTGGTGCAAGAAAATATGCAGAAGAAGGACAGGCTAAAAATGAAAAGCATGTTTTCGGATTGGAGAGTGACAACGGCGGATTTACGCCGCGTGGTTTTGAATTCGTAATGGCTGCTGATAAAGTACAAAAGATTCGTGAGTTATGGCTGCCTTTGTTAAAGCCTTATGGCGTATATGATTTTCTGGAAGGCAGTGCCGGTGCGGATGTTATGCCATTAAACAGAACAATGCAAACACCTGTCGCGGAACTGCGCCCCGATTCACAGCGATATTTCGATCTGCACCATGCAAGGAACGATGTATTTGAAAATGTTCACAAAAGGGAGCTGGAATTGGGAGCTGTAAATATGGCCGCATTGATTTATCTGGTTGATAAATACGGATTGTAATTATCGGGGAATCAGTTCAATCAGTACTTCCTGTTTTTCATTGAAGCCTTTTATTTCTCCGGTCTTTTCATCATTATACAAGTAAAATGCGCCGATATTTCCGATCATCGTTGTGTCGGCAGTTTCATAATTAAGGAAAAGCAGACCTGTTTCCAGGGTGTTCGCAGATAAAAGTTGTTGAAGAATGGCGCCTTCGTTTTTTTCTAAAAGATAGAAGCCGCAGATGCTACCATGTAGTTCCGGAATAAGGGGAATGGTCTTCACCCGGTAGAGATAGGTATGCTGTCCGAAGACTTTTTCTGCCCACGCTTCATTTGCCATACTGAGTTCTTCGTCTGCCTCATCTTCTATCATGAAAACTTTTATATCCTGATGTTCGATAAGGATCAGCTCTTCGTGATACGATTCGATGACTGGGCTATTTTTAAACAGCAATTCTCTTACATATGCCAGCAGCGATACCAGCAGGCTACTTAAGAAGGCGATGGCCAACACCGGGATCAATATTATAAAAAGCAATGGTTTTAAAACCTTTCCGATGGCAGATCTTTTTTTTGCGGTGATATATGTTTTGATCTGGTAGTTCATCAGGGAGAGATCAGATAAGATCCGGAGATTTATCTGGCACAATATTATAGCTTAATCCAGTGAATAATAAAAACAGATATTATGGAAGATAAGTTGTCGGGTAAAGAAAAGGCTGAAAAGAATCCTAATGAGGACAGCGTTGTAACGGATAATACAACAGAGACGAACATAGTGCATGATAATATGAAAGGCACCAAGATTGACGGCGATCCGTCAAATCCGGATGATCAGCCTGCGGGTGATAATGTACTGGTGACTAATGAAAGTCAGAAAGGCAAAGCGGTGGATGCGGACCCGGAGTTGGAGCAAGGTGTGGAGTAGAATTGTTGCTGGCAACACTTTGAAAAACTTAATGAGGGTATGGAAAGACGCTCCATACCCTCATTATACTAATTTTATAAAATCATCAGATCAACATTCTCAGTGGTTCTTCCAGTAAACTTTTAACCGTTTGCAGGAATGCTGCTCCGGTTGCTCCGTCTACCACGCGATGGTCGCAGCTCAGGGTTACTTTCATAACGTTACCCGGAACCACTGCACCATTTTTGACTACAGGTACCTGTGATATTCCGCCGATGGCGAGAATGCAGGCATCTGGTGGGTTGATGATTGCAGTAAACTCATCTACACCGAACATTCCAAGATTGGAGATCGTGAAAGTGCTTCCTTCCCAATCGGCAGGTTGCAACTTTTTATCTTTTGCTTTCTGGGCAAAATCTTTTACCTCGGCTGAAATCTGGGATAGCGTTTTTGAGTCGGCGAATCTTACAACAGGAACCAGCAGCCCTTCGTCAACGGCGACTGCCACTCCAATATTCACGTGATGATTGTATCTGATTTTATCTCCGAGCCAGCTGCTGTTTACTTTCGGATGCTGTTTTAAAGAAACTGCTACGGCTTTCAGAACGAAATCATTAAATGAGATCTTAACCTTCGAAACTTCATTGAGTTTAGCCCTGGAAGCTACCGCAGCATCCATATCTATGGTCATAGTGATATAAAAATGCGGGGCTGTAAAAAGGCTTTCAGCAAGCCTGCGGGCGATTACTTTGCGCATTTGTGAAACCGGAACCTCGTCAAAACTCTCCACTCCGGAAGAGGCGGATGACTTTGCCGGTGCAGCTGGCGCTTTCGGTTCTTCAGCTTTTTTAGCTGCTGGTACAAAGCTGTCTACATCTTTCTTTATGATCCTTCCACCGTCACCGCTTCCGGGGATGTTTCCGATATCAAATCCCTTTTCTGCTGCGAGTTTTTTGGCCAGAGGAGAAGCGATTACTCTTCCGTTTTCGTTCCTGGCTGGTTCAACGGGCTGGTTTGTCGGGGGCGGAACCGCCTTGTCAGATCTGTCGGGTGAAACAGCCAGTTGTTCTGCGCCAGCATCAGCAGGCGTAATTACTTCCTTGTCAGCATCCGTTGAAGCATGCGCTTCTGCACCGCCACTGCCCGCTTTTGCAGCGGCAATTATCTTATCTACATCGATCTTTCCTTTTTCACCAACTATACATAGAAGGGAGTTCACCGGCACCTTATCACCTTTCTGAGCCCCGAGGTACAGCATGGTTCCGTTCTTGTAACTTTCAAGATCCATAGTAGCTTTATCGGTTTCGACTTCTGCCAGAAGGTCTCCCTTTTTCACCTCGTCACCTACTTTTTTATGCCATTCCGCTATTACGCCTTCAGTCATCGTATCACTAAGCCGGGGCATCAGGATCACAGAATCTTCTTTGGTGAGATCCATCGCCGGAGCAGCAGCATTTGGAGCTTTTGCTTCGGGTGCCGAAACTGGCTTGGATTCTGCGGCAGGAGCAGATGCAGCCTCTTCTTTCCGGGCGGGCTCGGCTCCCGGAGTCGAAGCACCATCTTTTATGAGGGAGGTAATGTCTTCACCTGGCTTACCTATGATTGCAAGCAGGTCGTTGACCTGGATCTTGCTACCGTCGCCGCCGCCTATATGTAACAGGGTTCCGTCTTTATAACTTTCGAGATCCATAGTGGCTTTATCGGTTTCCACTTCTGCCAGCAGATCGCCTTTACTTACTTGATCACCAACTTTCTTATGCCAGGCTGCAATAACACCTTCTGTCATCGTATCACTCAACCGGGGCATTAGTATTACTTCTGCCATATCGTTACAAGAATTTAAGAAGCCGAAATTAAGGTAAAAAAGAGGAATAATATAGGTAGAAACTCCCTGGGTTGATTACAACAGAGTGCAGGTCGGATTGTTGGCGGTGTCGCAAGATGGGAAGCGGTTTAAAGTGGCATTCGAAGCGGTTCATCGCACGGGTCGCAGTGATGTTGCCCAGGAAGCGGTTATGTTGCATGTTGGGCGGTTAAATCGTATCGGTGGCGGTGATGTTGCGTTGGTGGCGGGTATGTTGCATGGGTGGCGGGTATGTTGCATGGGTGGTGGTTAAATGGCATGGGTGGCCGCTAAGCGGCAAAGAAAATAAGAATCCTTTGTGCGATTTAAATGGATAGTCGCTACACGGCAAAGAAATTACCTGTCTCTTTGCCCGATTTACAAGGGTAGCCGCCACGCCGCATATATAACAAGGCCGCATTCCAGAAATAAAATCCTAGCTAACACCAGCAGCGATATTGAACCTGAAGCCCACTCCGTGGATCGTTTCCAGCACTACTTCAGGATCTGGCTTGCAGTGTTTTCTTAACTTGGTGATGAATACATCCATGCTTCTGCCAAGAAAATAATCATCCTTGCCCCAGACATTCAATAAAACCTCTTCCCTTTTAAGTACCTTATTGGGATGCATGCATAAAAATCGAAGCAGATCGGCTTCTTTTTGCGTAATCGAAATCACTCCTTCGGGCGATGTGATCTTTAGTTCTGTATAAGAAAACTTCAATTTTCCCAATGTATATTCCTGAACCTGTTCAGAATGCATTTTTTTTGTTCTTCTTAAAAATACGTCCATGCGCAGCAGCAACTCGGGCATGCTAAATGGCTTTGTAATATAATCGTCGGCACCGGATTGAAAACCTTTGATCTTGTCTTCCTCCATTGATTTAGCGGTCAGAAAAAGGATCGGAACCAGGTCTGTCTGCTGCCTGATTTTTTTCGCTACGGCAAGTCCATCCTTCCTGGGCATCATCACATCCAAAAGGCAGATATCGAAATCGTTCTTATTAAATCTATCGATAGCCGTTTGCCCATCGGAACACAATACTACATGATAACCCTCTTCCTGTAAAGTGTCTTTGATAACATAACCCAGCGAAGCATCATCTTCAGCGAGCAGAACTTTTGCCTTAGATTCCATAATTGAAGTTTTATTGATTGGGAAGTGATATTTTAAATTCTGTGCCGATGCCGGGAAGACTGTTAACGATAATTTTTCCGTGATGGCTGTCGATCACTTTTTTTACAAAATTCAAGCCGAGGCCAAAACCTTTCACATTGTGCACATCACCAGTAGGCACACGAAAGAATTTTCGGAACAGTAATTTCGTGTATTTTTTTTCGATCCCGATTCCATTGTCTTTTACAGAAATAGAAAATCCATCATTATACATCATGGTTTTGATCAGTACATGTGGGTGGGTTGAATATTTAATGGCGTTCTCAAGCAGGTTTACCAGCACCATCGCGAAGTGAGACCTGTCTGCAACCACAAGATCCTCTTTCTCATCGAGATCAAGTTCCACGTTAACCGATTTTTCAACTATCATCGGCTCTAGAAGGTGCAGCACGTCCTGAATAAGCGCATTCAGATTAAAGCTTTCTCTTTCCAGTTGCAACTTTTTATAATCGCTGGTTGCCGTTTTCAACAATCTTTCAACCTGGTGTTG
>JBDTEB010000163.1:0-7857 GCA_039922795.1 Chitinophagaceae bacterium | reverse complement strand
GGTTGGGGTCGCCTTTTGATTGAATTCATTTATGGTTAAGCCTGAGCAAACTGTTTCCTTATAACATTCAATGCTCCGCCCGCTTTAAACCAGTCAATCTGAGGTTGATTGTAGGTGTGGAGGGTGCTGATGATTTCAGACTTGCCATCGCAGTGGTGCAAAACAACGGCGATTGCATGACCCGGAGCGAAACCATCCAGTCCGATGATATCCATGCGGTCATCTTCCTGAATTTTATCATAGTCGTTCTTATCTGCGAATGTTAGCGCCAGCATTCCCTGCTTTTTCAGGTTGGTCTCGTGGATGCGGGCAAATGACTTCACGAGGATGGCACGAACGCCGAGATGTCTTGGCTCCATAGCGGCATGCTCCCGGGAAGAACCTTCTCCGTAATTTTCGTCGCCGACAATAATTGCCCCTACGCCTTCAGCTTTGTAATCACGCTGGGTGGCGGGAACGGGACCATAGACGCCGGTCACCTGGTTTTTTACAGAATCTGTTTTATCGTTGAATGCGTTTACGGCACCTATAAGCATGTTATTGGAAATATTGTCAAGATGCCCGCGGTATTTCAACCAGGGACCTGCCATGGAGATATGATCAGTGGTACATTTTCCTTTTGCCTTTATAAGCAGGTAGAGTCCTTTCAAATCAGTGCCTTCCCAGGGTGTAAAGGGTTCCAGCAATTGAAGCCTGTCGGAGGTTGGACTAACCAGCACGCTCACGCCGCTGCCATCTTCTGCAGGGGCCTGGTATCCAGGATCGTCAACTGTGAAACCATTTGGCGGTAATTCAACACCTGTTGGTTCGTCAAGTTTTACGGCAATGCCGTCCTCATTAATTAGGGTGTCAACCAGCGGATTGAAAGTCAGGTCGCCGGCGATGGCAAAAGCGGTCACAATTTCAGGGGAGGCAACGAAAGCGTGTGTTGAGGAAAGTCCGTCATTCCGCTTTGCGAAGTTCCTGTTGAAAGAGGTGATGATGCTGTTCTTACGGGTAGGATCGTCGATATGCCTTGCCCATTGACCGATGCATGGACCGCAGGCATTGGCAAGAACCACACCGCCTATTTCATCGAGGGTATGAAGCAAACCATCTTTTTCAACAGTAAATCTTACCAGTTCGCTGCCGGGTGTGATGGTGAATTCTGCCTTTGTCTTGAGATTTTTATCTATAGCCTGCTGGGCTACCGAAGCGGAGCGGCTGATGTCTTCGTAAGAAGAGTTTGTGCAGGATCCAATGAGGGCCACCTCCAGTTTCTGCGGCCAGTTGTTGGCAACTACGGCTTCTGCGAAACGGGAGATGGGCCAGGCAAGATCCGGCGTAAATGGGCCGTTGACATATGGCTCCAGTTCGTCAAGATTGATTTCAACGACCTGGTCATAGTAGGCCTCAGGATTCGCGTACACGTCATCGTCAGGTCTGAGGTGTTCCCTTACGGCATCAGCGAGACTGGCAACTTCTTCTCTTCCTGTTACTTTCAGGTAGGCTGCCATTTTTTCATCATAAGCAAAGACGGAGCAGGTAGCACCCACTTCGGCACCCATATTACAGATCGTTGCCTTTCCGGTAGCGCTAAGGCGGTCCGCACCATCTCCAAAGTATTCGATAATGGCACCCGTACCACCTTTCACGGTAAGGATCCCTGCAACTTTCAGGATAATGTCTTTTGCTGAGGTCCAGCCACTCATCTTCCCGGTCAATTTTATACCGATCACTTTTGGCATTTTGAGTTCCCAGGCCAGTCCCGCCATTACGTCTACGGCATCAGCTCCACCAACGCCAATTGCCAGCATCCCCAGGCCACCGGCATTGGGGGTGTGTGAATCGGTTCCAATCATCAGTCCGCCCGGAAACGCATAATTTTCGAGCACTACCTGGTGAATGATTCCGGCACCTGGATGCCAGAAACCAATACCATATTTATCGGAAATAGAAGAAAGGAAGTCGTAAACTTCTTTGTTGATGTCTTTTGCTGTGGCGAGATCTTCGATTGCGCCTGTTCTTGCCTGGATGAGATGATCGCAGTGAACGGTAGAAGGGACCGCGACGGTTGACCGGCCGCAGGTCATAAACTGAAGAAGGGCCATCTGTGCCGTAGCATCCTGCATGGCTACGCGATCTGGAGCAAAGTCGACGTAATCCTTGCCTCTGTCATAGGCGGTTTGCGAACCGGCATACAGGTGAGAGTAAAGAATTTTTTCAGCCAGTGTTAATGCTTTTCCAGTCAGTTTCCTGGCTGCAGCCACCTTATCGGGCATTTCGGCGTAAACTTTTTTTATTAAGTCCAGATCAAAAACCATAGGTTCTTCGTTTATAATTATTAGATGCGCAAATTTACCAAAAAATGGCCTTTAAATGGAATGGTATGCTTTATATTTTTAAATTTGCCACTGCATTCACGGTACCGAAAGATCAAGATTACATCAATGATGGCTTTTTGGAATATGAGTTGTATTTTAGAGTAAATCCTTTATTTTTCCAATGAACAGATTGAGACATTTTATAGAGTGGCAGATTTTTGGAGTCTGTTCTTTCCTGGGCGACAAGTTTGGAATCGCCTCTACAACCATCCGGAAGTACTTCATGTATATTTCGCTCCTGACGATGGGATCACCGATTATCTTTTACATTTTCGTGGCGTTCTGGATGAATGTGAAGCATTACATTCTCAATGCAAAACGAAATCCATTAAGGAATCTGTAAGGTCCTTCAGAGAGAATGCAGCCTTTTTCAGCGCAGCGATCCATAACCGAATCGTGCATTAGCTAGAAAGGCATGGCTGATTCGCGCAGTCTTACCAGTTGCTCGAGCAGTGGCCTTAACAAATCAAGCCGAAGCATATTCGCGCCATCGCTTTTTGCAACTGCAGGATTTGGATGCGTTTCTATAAAAAGTCCGTCAGCCCCCGTAGCAATCGCCGCTTTTGCAATAGTTCCAATCAATGCCGGATTACCACCTGTGACACCTCCCGGCTGATTCGGCTGCTGCAGGCTGTGGGTTACATCCATTACAACCGGAACCTGATGCGCCTGCATTGCCGGAATGTTTCGATAGTCTACCACCAAGTCCTGGTAGCCGAACGTATTGCCTCGCTCAGTAAGAATAACCTGGTTGTTGCCAGCCTTCTTTATCTTTTCCACTGCAAACTTCATTGATTCGCCGTTCAGAAACTGGCCTTTCTTCACATTTACAACTTTGCCTGTGTCCGCAGCGGCGATCAGGAGATCGGTCTGGCGGCAAAGAAAGGCGGGAATTTGTAGCATGTCAACATATTTTGCTGCCATGGCAGCTTCTTCGTGAGCATGAATGTCTGAAACGGTAGGAACCTTGAATTTTTCGCCTACTTTTTTTAGCAGGTATAGTGCTTCTTCGTCACCGATTCCGGTGAAAGATGCGCCACTGGTGCGATTGGCTTTGCGATAGGATGATTTAAAGACATATGGTATACCCAGTTCGGCGCATATGCCCACAACGGTTTCAGCCACCTCCATCACGATTTCTTCATTCTCCACTACGCATGGTCCGGCAATCAGGAAAAACTGGTTGGGTTTATAATTTTGCCCTTTAAATAACGTCTCAAGAAATTGTTCCATCCGGCAAAGTTAAATCAGTATAGCTTATTGATCGATGGTATCGGCATTATCCTCTTCAAGACTGTCTTTGCTTTCGCCGCCCAGACTGTAGTAATTATTCTCTTCATCTTCTTCACCAATGGCTTCGTCTTTATCATCAAGTTCATCACCAGGAACATCGAGGTCGTCACCACCGGCGATATAGTTTGGGCCAGTTGTTGCCATCGCTTCATCATCCCCCATATCCATGTCTTCATCAATGGCACCGAGTGCAAGTAAGTCGTCAGGCGTAAGATCCGCGTCTGTTCCAGCTACTATACCCAGGTCATCTTCCGGGTCCACGTCGGCGGGCTTTTCCATCCCGCTATCGACAGCTGAGGGTGCGCCGGCTAAAATATCTTCGTTATTAACCGTTTTCTCGCGGGTAATCTTTTCCACGTCCACATCCACCCTCAGCACGTCGTTATCGGGATCAAGGATATCTTCCCTCGGGTTGTAATGCGGATAACCGGGCAGGTTATCGGGTTGTTCTTCAGGATCATTCTTTTTGCGCTCCTCCACGCTCTCATTATTTCTCGTAGCTTCATTTTCAATGATCCTTCCATCTTTTCCGGGATCCTTAGTGTTCTCATTTATTGACGCCATGATTTTATGTTTAAATATTGGTTTACGAAATCCATGCCCGGACAATAATAGCGTATTTTCCAGATGAAGACTTTTCTCGTTTCTTTTTTTCTTGTCTGCCTGGGCGTTGTCCAGGGCCAGACGGACCCTGTCTATTCCAGATATAGTTTTCAAAAGCCGGAAATGGGTTCCCTCTTTTCCATTCTTATTTACAGCAGTGATTCGGCAGGAGCGAGGATTGCGGCAGAGCAGACCTTTGAGCTGATCGATTCGTTGAATTTAATTTATAGTGATTACCTGGAAACAAGTGAACTCAACCGCCTTTGCCGGAGCGCAGGTACGGATGAGTGGGTAAAAGTGTCTGAGCCATTATTCGGGATTTTGCGTTTGGCAAAAAATGCTTCTGCCCGAAGCGAAGGAAGTTTTGACGTCACGGTTGGCACCGTTACCGCGTTGTGGCGAAAGGCGCGAAAGGACGGCCATCTTCCCGATCCCTGCAGACTCCGATCGGCCATATCGGTTACAGGTTACCGCTATATTCTGATCGATCCCCGGGAAAGTAAAATAAAATTATTGAAACGGGGAATGCGACTCGATCTTGGGGGAATCGCCAAAGGAGAAACTGCGCAGCGCGCGATTGATTTTTTAAAGGCCTCCGGTTATCCTTTCTCCATGATCGATGCCGGTGGAGATATTGTCGCAGGTGCCGTTCCGGAAGGGATACCCTGTTGGAAGATAGGGATCAACTACCCTGGTGCCAACACGATTTTACCGAAGCGTTTGTGCATCTCCGGTATTTCGGTGACAACCTCAGGTGACCTGTATCAGTATCTGGAAGTCAATGGAAAGAAATATTCCCACATCATCGATCCGAGAAATGGAAGAGCACTCACCCGTTCACGCAACGTAACGGTGATCGCCCCCCGTGGCGCAGATGCAGACTGGCTCACCAAGGCCTGCAGTATTTTATCTGTAAAGCGTTCCATGAAACTTGTGGCCAGCTATCCGGGCGCTGAACTTCAGATCGCGGTACTAAAAAATCACAAACCGGTTTTTTACCGGTCACCCGGTTTCCAAAGATGGTTTGAACGCTGATTTGCTTTTACTTTTTTCCGCCGGAAAAAATCTGTTAAATTGTTCTCGCGAAACAACGAAAAACTGAATGAACAGAGCAAAACAATGGCTTGCAGTTGTAATGGCTGCCCTGGCGGTGATATCCGACATAAGAGCACAGGACGCAGAACTGGTGACTTATGAAAAACCTGTCCCCGGAACCCTGTTGAAATTTAAAATGATTGCCGTAAAAGGTGGTCTGTTTACGATGGGCGCAGTAAAAGGTGATAAAAATGCTGCGCCTGATGAGGGTCCGGCCAAACAGGTTTCATTGTCTGCCTTCTATATTGGTGCTTTTGAAGTTACGTATGATGAATACGATGCTTTTTTTAGAGACGAGGGTTTTAGCCGGAATGTAACTACCGATGCGATTACCCGTCCCAGCCCGCCTTACATCGATCTTACGCTCGCGATGGGCAAGGAAGGGGGATTTCCCGCCAACAGCATGTCGCATTATGGTGCATTGATGTATTGTCGCTGGTTGTATAAAAAAACGGGAGAATTTTACAGGCTGCCAACCGAGGCCGAATGGGAATACGCCTGCCGGGCAGGCTCTTCAACCATTTATCCTTTTGGCAATGACGCCAGCGGACTCACAAAATATGCCTGGTATAAAACCGATAGCGATAACAAATACCATAAGGTAGGGGAGAAGGCGCCGAATGCCTGGGGCATTTATGATATGCTGGGGAATGTAGCAGAATGGACCCTGGATCAATACGATGAAAAGTATTTCAACAACCCCGTTACGGCTTCGAAAGATCCACTGGTTCTGCCCACCGCACGTCATCCGCGAACGGTTAAAGGAGGTAGCTACCAGGATGTTGCCAAAGACCTCCGGTCATCTGCGCGGCTGAAATCGAATCTCGACTGGAACAGGCGCGATCCACAAATTCCGCGGAGCCGATGGTGGAATGCAGATGCTCCTTTTATCGGTTTTCGGTTGGTACGTCCAGCCAAAAAACCGTCGGATGACGAGATAGAAAAGTTTTTTGCCGATTATATCGACAACTTCTGATCTTTATAAGCAGAGAACTAACCACACCGAAGTAACAGGTCGATTGTAAATTTCGAAACTATGGATACTCAAACGAAACACTTCGCTTATAAAAGAGTCAATTCGTCTAACAAAAACTTGTCATAATACGCCAATCATGAATGAAAATCAAAACAATTCAAAAAGCCGGAGAGATTTTGTAAAACAGTCTTCTCTGCTTGCCGGTGGCCTTATGGCCATTCCGGGTCTCTCCCAGGCAAACTATTTTTCCGGAGCCGATGACGTCATAAAGATTGCGATGGTCGGATGTGGTGGAAGAGGCACCGGTGCAGCCGTTCAGGCCCTGCACACCAAACAGAATGTTCAGCTGGTTGCCATGGCTGATGCCTTTAAAGACAGGCTCGATTCTGCCTATAAAAATATAGGTCAGGCGTTAAAAGAAGATAATCTGCAAGGACGTCTGCAGGTAAAGGAAGAAAACAAATTTGTAGGATTTGATGGTTATAAGAAGGCGATTGCTCTGGCCGACGTTGTCATTCTTGCAACTCCTCCAGGATTCCGCCCCATTCACTTTGAAGAAGCGGTAAAACAGAATAAGCATGTATTCATGGAGAAGCCGGTGGCTACCGACCCTGCAGGTGTGCAAAAGGTACTCGAAGTGGCCCAGGAAGCAAAGAAGAAAAAACTTAACGTGGTAGTGGGTCTCCAGCGACGTTACCAGACTTCTTACCGTGAATTGATGAAGCGTCTTAAAGACGGAGCTATTGGTGATATTACCTCGGCCCAGGCCTGGTGGAATAACGATGGAGTATGGGTAAGACCAAGAACGGCGGGCCAGACAGAAATGGAATACCAGATGAGAAACTGGTATTATTTTGTGTGGCTATGTGGTGATCATATCAATGAGCAACACATCCATAATCTTGACGTCATTAACTGGGCGCTGGAAGATTATCCTGCCGTGGCCCAGGGAATGGGTGGACGTGAAGTAAGAAAAGGCAAGGACTATGGTGAGATCTTTGATCATCATTTTGTGGAGTTCCACTATCCGAACGGGGTCATATTAAACAGCCAGTGCCGTCATCAGAAAGGAACGTTGAGCAAGGTGGATGAACTGTTAGTAGGAACGCGTGGCAAGATTTATTTTAATGACGCCAGGATCACTGATCTCAAAGGAAAAACGATCTACCAGTTCGATAAAAAAATGGACAATCAGCCTTACCAGGCAGAACACGATGAACTATTTGCAGCAGTAGCAAAGGGTGAGTACAAATTCTTTGATGCCGAAAGGGGCGCAAAGAGTACCATGACTTCTATCTTGGGAAGAATGGCCACCTATTCAGGTCAGCTGATTGCCTGGGATAAAGCAATTAATTCGGGTATCAACCTGCACCCAACCAGTTATACCTGGGACGCGCAGATGCCGAATATGCCCAACAGTGAAGGATTATATGCTGTGGCCATCCCAGGTGTTACGAAGTACGATCTGGCAGCAAAATAATTGATATCCAGTCCGCTTTATTTAACAGACCCCGGCATACCGGGGTC
>JBDTEB010000162.1:0-7378 GCA_039922795.1 Chitinophagaceae bacterium | reverse complement strand
CCGTATTGATCACCAGTTGCCAGGTCTCGGAAAAATGAAAGTATGGACCTGTACAGGCCCAGATAACAACAAGTAAAAGCGCTATCATAAATGCCCGCGTGCTGCCCGTCGCCTGGGTAACATAATTGGAAAATCTTTCGAAAAATCCTGAATTCTTAAATCCCTGAGTTGCTTTCATATTGCTGTTTTTTATAGCGCATAAGAACGACTGGCAGATCAGACCATGTGCGTTCACTATGATTTATTTTGCTCATGCATAATTAATGCCTGATCAATAGCTTAAACATCAACCCGATTTATTACATTACCTACATGGCAGGTGTCGTTTTTATGATATAACCAAAAAGTCCGTCTGCACCTTTGTTTGGCCCGGCGGTGAAATAAAGCCTTCCGGGGTTAACGTTAATAGCCGATACAGGCGGAAAAGAGATGGCCCAGAGTCCGTCGATTTTGAGAAGCTGACCGTTAACTTTCAACTGGCCAAGATAATCGCCGGCGGGGCTGAAGGCGCTTATTTTTCCGTCGCCAAAGTTTCCCACAAGGATAGCCATCGGAACAGTTCCCCCAACATTAGTCGCTGCATCTACAAAAGTCGGCGGAGCCATTGCAACGCCCCATGGTGAATTCAAACTGCCTTTCGAAGCAAGGCGCCTTACAAAACTTCCGTCTGTATTAAAGATTGAAACATACCCGTTTCCAACTCCGGCTTCATCCATACCCGTTGGTCCAACCCTGGCGTAAGTCACAAATAGTTTGTCTGCAATAGCCTGAATATTAAAAGGGGCATAGCCTGCTGGCAAACCTGCATCCTTAAACGCCATGGTGTTTACTGTATTAAAATTTTTGTCCCATACTTCAATTTTTCCTGCGCGGAAGTCAGCAGCGTACAGGTAGTTGGCACCATTGCTTGCACCGATCGCGAGACCGGTGTACGCTGAAGTGGCTGCATTATTTTTTAGTCTCCAGGCTGTATTGCCCGAGCTCCATGCGGAAAGAATCCCGTCAATGCCAACAAAGATGAATCGGGCAATGGTTCCATTGGGCAGAACAAAATCGGTTGAGGCATTAAATACCTGGCCAGTCGGACTACCACCAAAAGCGCCCCCGAATGGACCATTTGGAGATGGGATGTAAACCGGCCCTCTTGCCTGTGCGCCTTCTGCATTATAGACCGTGCTCAAACTACCGACGCGTGAACTGATCCACGGGTTGCCGCCGGGGCTGAAGGCGAGGCCCCATGCATCTTTCAACAGGGTATCGATCCTGACCGCGCTGTAGGCTGCCGTATTGGCTACAAGGTTCACCTGGGAATAGTTGCCCGGGAGACTGACTATCATCTCAGGCGGTTCTTTTTTACAGGCAGCGAACGCAATTGTGAGCAGGCTGGCAGCTGCTAAAATCTTCATGCAATGTAAAATCCGTGATGTTTTTTTCATATGCTTTATTTAAAGAAGTTAATTCAATGAAATATCAATCATTTACGTCAACCCATGACACGGAGGGTCGTGTTAAACGCGCAAACTATAGTTGGATTTCAAAAAAGAAGGTTCCGAGTGGGTAGGAATCTGGAAGATACAAAGTCAATGATGCCCGGCGTACCTGTAAAAAATGAGTAACTGTGCAGGGGAATTGACTACACAATATAATAAATGTTAAACATCGTTAACGTTGTTTTTTTCCTTCACGACAAAATGCTTTAACGCTTTTGGATATGGGTGTAATCTTCCGGGTAGTCGAGATCCTGAAGAATATGAGCATTTGTCATTGCCAGTTTTCTGAGGTGGGCCTTATTGTCGGTAACGATTTTCCGGCAGCCTTCGGGCTCATCATGTTTCAGAATCTTTTCCCTGTAATGCTTTGAAAAAATGACGGGATTGCCGCGGCTTTCCTCGAAAACAGGGATGCATATGCACCGGGGATCTAATGCCCGCTCCTTTGCGAAAAAGGTTGCCATAAATTTATACTCCGAAATTTCGATGGCATACATGTCGGAAAGACAGATCATATACCCATCGCCGGTGGCCAGGCTTATCCCCGCCTGGATGGAAGTCGTCATGCCCTCGGTAAATTTTTCATTCCGGATAAAAATCAGGTTCAGTCCGGCTAACGCTGCTTTTATGCGTTCACTGTCATGGCCCAGTACCACGATCACCTCCCCCGGTTCTGCACCGATAAGACGGCTTGCCACTATCCGGATGATCGGTTGGCCATCCAGTTCCAGCAGCAGTTTATTCTGTTCTCCCATCCTGGTGGAAAGTCCGGCAGCCAATACGATTGCACTAATCATTAAAAACCTGTTTTAATCCTGGTTCAATTTACAGAACCTCGGGCAAAGCCCAATTAAGCCCTAATTTTGCGGCATGAAAATTTTGGCTTTTGGTGTAGCAAAGGATATCGTAGGTGGATCTTCGTTTGCCGTCGAGTTGACGGTGGGAAAGAGTGTGGCTGACTTACGTGGTTTATTGAACAGTCAATATCCGGGTCTGATGAGGCTCTCTTCCTATCTTATCGCCGTAAACGGCGAATATGCCAGTGCTGAACTGGCCCTTACCGAGAAAGACGAAATCGCAATCATTCCTCCCGTCAGCGGCGGATAACAGTTTTGAGTTTTGAAAGAAAACATCCTGATTACAGAAAACAAACTCGACGTCCAGGCCTGTATCGGCTGGGTATCCGGCCCTGACACTGGCGGGATCGCCGTTTTTATAGGCACCGTAAGGAATGAAACAAAGGGACGTGAAGTGCTCAGGCTTGAGTTTGAGGCCTACGGGAGCATGGCACTCAGGGAGATGAAAAAAATTGCCAGCAGTGCAATGGTCCGGTGGCCGGTAAAAAAGTTACTCATTCATCATCGCACGGGCATGCTCGCGGTGGGAGAGATCCCGGTGATCATTGCCGTTTCGGCTGCGCACCGTGATGCCGCTTTCGATGTTTGTCGGTTTACCATCGACACGCTCAAAGAAACCGTCCCCATCTGGAAGAAGGAAGTGTTCGCCGATGGGGAAGTTTGGGTTGCGGCGCACCCGTAAAATCTACCATCTATATTTCTGCCTGTAATACTCTTCAGACGTTGACTATTTTTTAACGACTTCCAGATACACCAAACCAAACCTTAATTAAAAGGCGATCTTGTAGTGGCGGGCCTTGCGTCCGCCTTATTTTTGTAATGGCGGGCCTTGCGTCCGCCTTCATCGAGTAGTGGCGGGCCTTGCGTCCGCCTTATTCTTGTAATGGTGGGCCTTGCATCTGCCTTCATCAAGTAGTGGCGGGCCTTGCGTCCGCCTTCATCGATGAAAGGGCGAACGAAATACCCGCCCGTCCGCGACAGACGTTTGCGCCGATACCATTGTCGGGAGTTGCCATAAACATGCGTTCCTTTTTTACTATATTGTAACCGGTTCCTAAAAATTTAACCCTAAATCCCGCTGTTATCACAGCAATTAAATTAACCGATCATGAAATATTACCTTGCTGTATGGAAAAAATTTGCAGACTTTTCAGGCCGCGCCCGCAGGAAAGAATATTGGATGTTTTTCCTTTTTAGTATCCTGGCTTATTTAGTCGCTATGGGTATTGATTACTCTCTGGGAACCGGGTTTAAGGCACCGTCAGAATATGGCGAGATTAAATTACCCTATGGATATATTTTTGCTTTATACGCCGTGGCATCGCTGGTTCCTTCGCTGGCGGTAACTGTGAGAAGGCTGCACGACGTGGGTAAAAGTGGCTGGTTTTATTTTATATCATTGATCCCGTTAATCGGCTCTATCTGGTTGCTTGTGCTGGTGCTTACGGACAGTCAGCCAGAAACCAACAAATGGGGACCGAATCCCAAACGACTGACGTCCGAACCTGAAATTACTTATTAAAAGAAAAGTCCCGACACTGGTAGTGACCATGAAATTTGTCAGGGCCTCAGGTGAGTTAGTTTATATACTTGAGGAGTTACCCCCATAACATTTTTGAAACGCCTGTAAAAATTGGAAATATTGTAAAAGCCACACTTGTCAGCTATTTGAGAAATGGACAATTTGTCTTCGATCAAAAACTGGCAGGAGTGGCCAATACGTACCTCTTTGAGAAAATTATTGTAGCTTTTTTTGGTCATCAATTTGAAATAACGGCAAAACGAGGTTATAGTAAGATTGCTTATTGATGCAACTTCTTTCAAAGTGATGTTTTTTCGAAAATTAGCCATCGTATAACTGCAAATTTTATTCAAACGTTCTGTTTCACAATCGCTGGGCATAACAAAAGAATGAAATTTAGCTATCGCCCTGTAATCGGATGTTTCCAGTATTATTTTTAAAATGGAGATCAAAGTGATAATCTTGTCCAGCCCTTCAGATTCAGCTGCTTTGATCATCAATAACCCAAGTTTCTTCTTCGTAGCTCCGAAGAAGATCATTCCTCTTTTGGCCTTTTCAAATAGTAGATGTATTAAACTGGCCTCAGGCAATCGCAAGAAATCGTTCCCCAGAAAATCATTGGAGAAGTGAATAACTATTGCCTCCATTTCGTTGTCGCAGTGCTGGTGAAGGTATTCATCTTTGGAATGCCAGCCGTGGGGCAGGTTTTCCCCTAACATAATTATCTCCCCCGAGGCGAAATGACTGATATTCTCCCCTATGAATCTCAGGCCTTCGCCCTTGATCAAAAAGTGTAATTCATATTCCTGATGATAATGAAGGTACATACCGTAGTTCAGAATAACATCATGCCTGATATTGAAAGAAGATTCAATACGCATTGGAACCTTATGAAAGTGGGGCTTCATAAATACAGTTGACGAAATTTCTATGGCAATCTAAGTTATAAAATAGACAAATGTCACACCCTGAAAAAAGTTAATGTAAGGTAAAATCATACAATCAATAGATAATAACTACGAAAGACGGTAGCGGTATTTTTGGAATATTTGTATCAGGATGTTAGCCGATCTTTAAATCTCAATCTTAAGCAAAGATGAAGAATCTTACCTATTTTCTGTTTCTATCGGTAACATTTCTTGTTACCGATATTGTGAAAGCCCAACAACGAAATTCCGGTACGGTGCCGGGGGTAATTATAGATTACAGTGCCGCCTCATCCGGTCAGTACATTGGGTCACCCAGTATTTGCATACTTTCCAATGGAGACTATGTGGCATCTCATGATTTCTTTGGTCCGAAAGCTACTGAACGTTCAAGGGCCGTTACCTGGGTTTTTCTTTCTTCCAACAAAGGAAGAACCTGGAAAAAAATATCCGAGATAAACGGTCAGTTCTGGTCAACCCTGTTCAGGCTCGACAATGTTTTGTACCTAATAGGTACTTATCATGAATATGGAAACCTTATCATCAGAAAGTCGATGGACGATGGAATCTCATGGAGCGACCCAACCAGTGATGAAAATGGATTACTGCGTGAAGGGCGTTACCATACCGCTCCAACCCCGGTAATCGTCTACAATGGAAGAGTTTGGCGAGCCATGGAGCATGCCAACGGCCCTTCAGGCTTATGGGCCAGGATGTTTGGGGCATTCATGTTATCAGCTGCAGTAAACAGTAATCTATTGAATGCCTCGAGTTGGACAACAAGTGAAGAAATTGCCTTTGACTCAACTTTTTTAAACGGTGAGTTTGGTGGCTGGCTGGAAGGTAATGCGGTGGTGGATAAAAATGGAAATATGCTTGACATCCTTCGAGTGGCTACTAAAATAGAAGGAAAGGAATTTGCTGCGGTAATTAAAGTTAGCGCAGATGGTAAACAAAGTCATTTCAACCCGCTCACAGACTTTATAAATTTTCCTGGTGGCAGTAAAAAATTCAGCATTCGATACGATAGCAGCTCTGGCAGATACTGGACGTTGAGCAATTATATTCCCGAAGCATATAGCCACTTAAAAAATACCGGAACCGTTCGAAATACATTGGCATTATGTTCCTCGGAAGATTTAACGCACTGGACGGTAAACAAGATAATCCTGCAACATTCAGATGTCGAGAAACATGGTTTTCAATATGTTGACTGGCAATTTGCCGGCAAAGATATTATCCTGGTTGCCCGAACGGCGTACGACGACATTGAAGGCGGCGCCCATAATTATCATGACGCAAATTTTCTCACGTTTCACCGGATTAAGAAATTTAGAAAACAGGCAAATAAAAAAGTAAACCAGGCGATTGACATTTCACGGGCATCGCAGTAGTTACCAGCAAGGCCAACCAACAAACAGTATAATTAAGCCACATGCAGTCGCAAATATTTGTTGTAGGCAGTTTCATTATGGGATTGACCATAGAAGTGTCGAGATTACCGGTTGCCGGTGAAACATTGATGGGTCAGAACTTCAACCAGGACGTTGGCGGAAAGGGGTTTAACCAGGCAATGGCTGCCGCAAGGGCTGGCGCCAATGTAAAAATATTGATGTGTATTGGAAAGGATGCTTTCGGCACTGCCGCCAAAAAAGCCATGCAGAAAGAAAATATCCCCGAGGATCACTTGCACGAACTGGAGAATGTGAAAACGGGATGTGGATTTGTCACCTTGATGGAATCCGGCGACAATGCCATCGTTATTGACGCTGCCGCCAACAGCAAACTCAGTGTGGCGATGGTACGAAAAGCCAGCGACGATATTGCCAAAAGCGCTATTGTGATGGCCCAACTGGAGATTCCAGGTGATAGCGTGGAAGAAGCGTTCATGATAGCTAAAGCGCATGATCGTATAACCATCCTCAATCCGGCACCTGCCAGGAAAATTTCCTCAGGCATACTTACACATACTGATTTCCTCACTCCCAACGAAACAGAAGCGAAAATTATCCTGGGTATCTCGCCCGGAGAGGAATTGCCGATGGAAAAAATAGCAGAAAAGCTTTTACAAACGGGTGCTAAAACGATCATCATGACACGAGGTCGTGAGGGTGCTTCAATTATTACGAAAAAAGGAATAAAAAATATTCCGGCACCAAAAATTCATGTAAAAGACACGACGGGATGCGGCGACTGTTTTAATGGGAATTTTGCCAAAGCCATCTCGGATGGAAAGACGGTGGAGGAAGCAGTTTATCTTGCAGTATATGCAGGTTCATACAGCGCACAACATTTGGGTGTAAGCAAGGGTCTGCCCACCGCCGGGGAATTAAGCCAGTTTATTCAAACTTTCGCTCATCGTTAATACCAGGATTATGAAAATATGGATTTCCGGAACTCTAGAAGAAATAACGTTAGCCGGCAAAACGGGATTAATCGACGCCGTTGTAACTAACCCAACGGTGATCGCCAACTGGACATCGAACGGCCAAACCCTTGAAGAAGTAATTACACTTGCGATAAAACAAACCGGCCTGCCGCTTTACGTACAATTGAAAAGCAAAACGAAAATCGATTTTTTGC
>JBDTEB010000161.1:0-8377 GCA_039922795.1 Chitinophagaceae bacterium | reverse complement strand
CCAGGATGATTGGGAAAACGATGCTCCTTTTCTTCGGAGCCTGTTCAGGTGTGGCGGTTTGATTGCTTGTTTCCATTGTATTACTATTTTCGAGTGTTTGTTATTTGTTTGATTGGGCAACGAGTGTGCCTGTGGTTTGTAATAATTTCTGGTAGGATACTGCTGCGTCAGCTTTGGCAACTGCGGCATTCAGTTTTGCCTGCAGTTGTGAAACTTCGGCATCAAGCAAATCAGTGGTTGTCACCAGGGCGTTGTCGTATTTATTCTTTGTAATGCGGTAATTTTCAGCGGCCTGTTCAATGGCTTTCTGATATACATCGATCTTCTTTGTGTTATACATATAATTTTCATAGTCCTGTGTTACCTGCATTCTTATGCCATCTCCCAACATTTCCTGGTTGGCCTGTACCTGTTGTACCCTCGCTTCGGCTTGTTGAATTTTAGATCTGGTTTTCCAGAGTGAGCCGAGATTATATTGAACGCCTACACCAATATTTACCGCATTGACAACAGTAACCAGGTTTGGAACATAAAGCGCAACATAACCCCCTGTTAGCGCCAGGCTCGGATACATTTCCCCTTTTGTTGCCTTGATGGCCGTACGGGCCGCTTTTTCCCTGTATGAAAGTGCCTCGACATCCTTCCGATTTTGAAGGGCTAGCTGCTCCCATTCATCAATATTTTTAGTATCGGTTGGCATCATGAGGCTGGCAGAATCTGCTACCAGGTCGGTAGTTTGCGGCAACCCGAGCATGATATCGAGATTAGACGTTGCTACCCGGCGATTTTTTTCGGTTTCAAGCAAGCTAAGCTCGATGTTTGAAGCCTGCAGCTCTGCTTTTAAATAGTCATTTCTTGCCAGCAGGCCGTTCTTTTCGAGGTTTGCAAAATCTACCGCCCTGGCTCTCGCTTGTGCAAGACTTTCTTTCACTACTTCCTCCGCCTTACGCGCTTTATATAAATTACTGAACGCATTCACACTGTTAAGGATCACTTCTTCTTTATTGTTTTCCGCATCCAGACTGATGGCTTTTTCGAGATATTGAGCTGACTCGATACCATATTGAATTCTGAGCCCCGCATAAATGGGAAGTGACACATTCACCAGCCCATAAGCTATCTGGTTTACTTTGACCGCCTGGGCCTTGCTGCCGCTTCCGTTAGATGTATCCTTGCCACCCGTCTTCAAATTGATGTGCGGATTGTTCAGGGCCATAAGCGATCCTGATACTTTTACATCCGGAAGTTTTCTCTCCATAGCCTCTTTTGTGGCCGCTATTGCTTCCAGAATTTGTGCTTTGTTGTATTTTAATTCTTTGTTGTTTTTGATGCTGAGATCGATGACCTCTTTCAACGTAATGTTCCTGGTATTTTGTGCTGTCGCGGGCGCTGCATAGAGGCTGGCTGCGGCCAGAAATATAAACACCAGGGGTTTAAATAATCGTTTCATGTTTGCTTGTTACTTTGACTTATCAATTTTTCAATAAATGAGCCTGCATCATTTGCTGCAGGTGGCTTTCCAGCCTGATTCTTATTTCTTCGGGATATTGTGAATTATTAAATTCTTCCTGATTGTCTGTGAAGAGATAGGCTCTCTGCAGAAACTGGCTGATGGTTCCGAACATCGAAATAATTGTCAGTTCAATATCTACTTCCCTGAATTCACCTTTGGCAATACCAGCTTCAAAAATCTTCCTGATATAACGCGTGTTTTCACAAAACAACGATTTGATCATCGTGTTAAGTTCGGGCCTGGCATTTAAAAGCATCTGCTGATGGAGGATGCGATGGTAAGCGGGGTTTTCCAGAATGCGGGTAACATAGTCAGAGATGAGCTTATTGATCTTTTGCATTTCGCTCATCGTTTCGTCCTTACATAATTGCTCAAGTTTTGTTTTAAGGAAGTTTGATTTCTGTTCTATCATCGCCTCAAACAATTTTTCTTTGGAGCCAAAATAGTAGCTAACCATGGCCACATTAACTCCTGCCTTGTTTGAGATCTCGCGAATGGATGTATTGTCAAACCCCTTTTCTGCGAAAAGTGCCATTGCCGAGTGAATAATGTATTCTCTTTTATCCATTGAGGGTGCAAAACTAAACAACTGTTTGATTTAAACACTTGTTTAATTTAGAGAAGTTTGTTAATGAGATGTTGTTGGGGGCGGGCCTTGCGGCCGCCCTGGTTGCTATTTCGTGAGGTGTCGGGACGATTCGGGTGCGGGGGGTGTTACTCTTTTCCGCAGGCAGGGCGGACGCGAGGCCCGCCCCTACAATAAGCAGGCAGGGCGGCCGCAAGGCCCGCCCCTACGCATTTTCCCCGTTTATGACACGGGAAGAAACTATTGCAACCCCGCATCGGCGGGCATTTTAAAGGGACCACGGGCACTAAATAACGTCCAGGCATCGAAATTTTGAGAAGCCTCGATACCCCCGTCTCCGTAATCTACTATACCACCGGGGCGGTGGATGCGGACAGGCTTGTCGGAATAAAATTTTTCTTTCTGCTGGTCCCACCAGAGTTCACGACAATACATCGTATCACCCTTATTATTGAATACCCTCACGCTGTCTTTGAGAAAAACCTTGCGCTCGTTTTCACGGTACTTGCCGTAATTGGCAAAAAGTTGACTTTCTACTACCGTGCTGTCATTATAAAATTGAACGTGAAGATGTTTCGGGAACTCAACGTAGGGCGAATCGGTCTGGAATCTTTTCATCAATGGCGCCGTAAGCCGCGCCTTCATTTTACCCGCCTGGCTGAAATAGCTGTCTATGTTTATTCCCTGTTCTACCGAAGTGCGGTGATCCGAAAGCTGTTTAATATCCGACATCTTGTTTTCACAAGAATATAAGAGGAGGCAGAAACAAAGAACCGCCGCATTATTAACTGACCTGTAAAAAGCCAGACTCATGCCTAGAAGTATTTCTTTTTAATGAACCAGAGATCACTGAGGGTGAGTCCCATAGAAACACGAAAGGTGTTTTCGGAAAGGGGATTATTGTTATTTCCTCTCTTTCCGTATTCAAGCCCGAAATTGATGGAGGTATATTGATTAGTATAGACATTTTTCCTGATCGGAAAACCGGCCCCTGCAGAGAAACCGAACTGGGGAAGTTTGCCGTCGGCGGCGATATAGTCGGGCCCAAAATTAAAACCGGCGCGGTAAGTTACGCGGCTCCAGTAACTTTTGGGGTTGTAAGCATTTGGAATAATCTGCCCTCCGACTTTTATCGTCCAGGTGTTGGACAACGCATCGGGCTGACCGTAAAAACGATAATCACTCCATTTGGCCGCTGTATAATCGACACCAATCAACCATTTATCCGGACTTTCAATGGTAAAACCAATACCATATTTGGATGGATATATCAACTTCCCTTTTTGATTTTTGATATAAGAAACGGTGTCATAAGGCTGAACAGCACCATTTGCATCGTATTCGAAAGTCTCAGCAAGCACGTTGCGATTGAGATTAAACTGCTGGCTTACGTTTCCATAAGCTCCAAGCGAAAGGATAACCTTCTTTGTAAGCTGAGTGCGGTAATGAACGCCCATATCGAAAAATAATCCGCCAATGTTGGTTTTCTGTTCGAAGTTGGATTTCATATAGGTCACGAAAGCGGAATCCGGTATAAAAGCCCGTTTGCTGCTGTAATCCTTGTTTCCGAACATATACCCTGCGTTAAAACCAACCGAAAGTTTGCCAAATGATTTACCGAGACCGGTATACACCTGGTAGGTTCCACCTGTACCTTTATAAAGCGTACTGATACTGTCGATTCCTGAAAGTCGTGATGACTCACCAATTTTATAGTTGATTCGGGTAATTGGCCTCAATCCGAAAATCATACCCAGGTTCCTTTTTCTCACCAGTGGAATTCCAAGCTGTACGTAGGAAATGATCGGACTCACCGAATTAAACTTCTTTACCTCCTGAATGGACCTGATCGTGCGACTATCTACTTCAAAACCAAGATCAAATGAGGTGATCTTCATTCTTGAATAAGTAGCAGGGTTGGTGAAATTTATGGTTTGTGATCTCAGGTAACCGTCTTTTATTTCATAGCGTTTATCGTAATCCATGTAAGCGGCAGAAATACCACCCATGCTGCGGTTAACAATGGAAGCGTTTGGAAGGATATCTCCAAGACCAAATCGCGAATAAGGTGAATTTTCCTGTGCAGTAGCGAATAGCGAAAGCAGAGAAGAGAAAACTATCAGCAGCCAGATCCTTTGGTTAATTGCACTCACTAATCGCATACAGGCCTTTAAAAATTAAGTTAGGGTCCGCAAATATCTGCTTTTTGAGGTATGGGACAAAATAGGTTGAATTACCCCCGGTTAAGACCGCGTTAAAATTCTCGTACTTTTTTGCGTATTCATCGATAAATCCATCAATCTCTTTTGCCATGCCTAAAATAACTCCGCTTAGTATATTCGTCTCAGTATCGTAACCTACGAGGGGAAAATTCCAGTTTTCGCGGACCAGCGGAAGCATGGCAGTGAGCTCCTGAAGGGAGCGAAACCGCATATCCATTCCGGGAGAAATGCCGCCACCCAGAAATTGGCCGTACTTATTGACGAAATTGTAAGTAATGCATGTGCCCAGTCCGATAGCCAGTACATTGGAATCAGGATACAGGCTTACTGAGGCAGCCATAAGCGCAAGCCGGTCAGCACCGACTGTTTCGGGTTTGGTTACCACCGAGACGAAATTCAACCTGGAGGTAGCTGTAAGTTTATGGAAATTGGTGTGATCAGCCAGTAATTTCTCGAGTTCGGGATCATGGTTTATCACGGAAGAAAGGATCGATTTGTCGGGTTTATATCTTTCCAGCAACTCCTTTGTACCGAATACGAGATCTCCTTCAATAGAGTCGGTCACTTCCAGATTCTCCTCGCAAAAAACGGCGTATTTTCTTCGGGTATTTCCAAGGTCAAAACAGATGGTGTACACGTTAATTAAGTTTATAATTCGAAGCCTGACGCAGAGAGATTTTTGAAATGGCCATTCAGTTTCACTTTTTCCTTCAGCACTTCCATTTCAGCCAGTACCGGTAATACTTTGGCAAGATGTCGTTTCAAGAACTCCTGTCTTTGCGCTTCCTGGAAAAGTCCCAGGAACTCATACTCCTGTTCTACGGATAGTCCTGCGTGATGGGCGAGATCGTAGCTGTTAAGCTTATCATCACTTTTTTTGAAATCTTTATTAACATTCAATAAGCGGTGCAGGTCCTTGATGCTCTTGACCAGCGCCTGCATCAGGACTTTCTTGCCCGAGTCTTCCCTGTTTTGTGGATAGTTTACGATGGCGCCACTGTAGTGCTTCTCAGGTACTTCCTTTATAATCTCAAGTATTCGAAAGATTTTTGATCCTCTGGTTTTAATATCCATGTCTCCACTCGGATGGCGTTTGCTGATTTCCGTAATTTCTACCAGTGTGCCGAGTTCGTTGAGGTTATTTTTAATAATGATAGGGATACCAAAAGGCTTAGATGCAGCAACGCACTCGTCAACCAGTTCCCTGTATCTCGGTTCGAACACATGAAGGTTCAATTCTTCACCCGGGTACACGATGATTTCAAGCGGAAATATTGGAATAAAATTGATCATACTGCTTTGTTGTTGGAAAATAGTTACATGATTAATGATGAATCAGGGACTTGTATAATGGATCTGTGAACTGTTCCTGAGTAAAGAACTGAGGCATGGTTGTAAAAGCATTCAGCTTTCCGTTCATGATCAACTGCGATATCAGGGGATCAGCGATAAAAACTACCGGCGTTTGGGCGCTGATCAGTTTCCTGCAAGCCTCCGCATTCACTGCGTAAGCATGAAGAAGATCATGAAATCCAGCCTTTCTCAGGTGTGTGGAGAACGGCCTGGGCAGAAGGTTTTTAACCATCAGTGGGCTCCACTTTATTAATCCAAGATGGCTAAGCAGACTGTAGAAATGCTGTTTGATCTTCATCCCTGCGGTAAGCGTTTCGTATTTCGAATATCCCAGGTAAATCATTTCCCAATCCAGAGGAAGCTCAGAAAAAGTTTTGCGAATTTCGTGAAGATTTTCGAGTAGGGGAACCAGGTCATCCTCGAATATTAATACTCGCTGATATCCCTTCTCTATCACATGTTCGTACACTTTCCGGTGAGAAAGCGAGCACGCAACTTCTCCCAGTTCAAGTCCTTTGCCGTACCTGTGGTTCTTTTTTGCGATGCTGTGATTATAAATATTATCGGCAAGGATCTTTTCGGGGTCCAGTGTAAGTTTATCAACTCCGTAAAAGAATTCAAAGGGAAGACCTTCAAGTTTCCTGACCACTTTTTCCTGTCGCTCCGTTGCGCGCGGGATCGTGATCACCATAATTTTATCGAAATACGTTCTGAAAAAATCTATAGTATCGGGTGAAAGTCGGGCTATCTCTTCATTCATACGCCCTCAATTTATGATTTGAAAATTAGCTATTTAAGTTTTTTTCTTCATATTCGCTGTTCAGGCCCGAACTTGAAGCAACTGAAAACGGGAACAAATTTACAATTATGGCATTGAAGAGTTCAATGACCGGGTAAAAAATTAATTATTTCAATGAGGTTTCTGAGTGCAGTTATTATCACTTTTAATGAAGAACATAATATACTCCGCTGTATTCAGTCACTGAAAATGGTAGCCGACGAGATCCTTATTATGGATTCATTTTCAACCGATTACACAAAAAAAATAGCGCTGTCGGAAGGGGTTCGGGTTATAGAACAGAAATTTTCCGGCTATGGCTCGCAGAAAAACGCAGCGGTGGCAGTGTCGAAATTTGATTTTATACTTAACCTCGATGCCGACGAGTTTCTAAGCCCTGAACTTTCCGATTCCATCATTAAAGAAAAAAACAAGGGGTTTAGCGCTGATGCCTATTCCATGAACAGGCTGAATAAATACCGCGGTCAGTGGATCCGGCATGGCACCTGGTATCCTGACCGTAAGGTCAGGCTTTATAACCGAACAAAAGGTCAGTGGTCTGATACTCTTGTACATGAAGAAGTTATGATGTCCCCTGGAAGTACGCAGCAACGTCTTAATGGTAACCTTATGCATTTTGCTTATGAAACGGAAGAACAACATATTGACAAAAACAGGAAATATAGCACACTCTCTGCCCTTTCCATGTGGGAGAGAGGCAAACGCACTACTAAAATGAGTCTCGTTATAAATCCTGCCTGGGCGTTTATCCTTTCCTATTTTATCAAGCTTGGCATGCTTGACGGACTTAATGGTTTTCGGATAGCGAAAAATGTTGCGGGACTGACGCACATGAAAAATCTCAAATTATTGCTTTTACAAAAAGGCGAGCGGCTTACTGAATAGGTCGGGCCTTGCTTTCCGGAGCATCGCTTTTCCACCAGCGATAACCTATAAATCCTGCGATCATCAATGGGGCCGCTGCCAGGTAAAGTACCCCGGTATTCAGCGCTTTAGCCGGTCTCTCACCCAGTTGCTGAGCAGTGCGGCTACAGATGGAACATTGGCCGAATGAATCGGAACCGAAAGCAATCAATATAATGATCAGCAGAAAACTGACCTTTTTGAGCAGATTCATGGTGCAAAGATAGAACATGATCTCACTTATCGCACTCCTTTTTCTCTTTCATTCCCTCAATCAGTATCATCACCATGTTGTCTTCAAGCAATTCACCGCTTATCCTTTTTTTGCTACGGTGCCAGGATTCTATCCCGCTTATTGCGTGTAACATGATCAATACCGCTGTGGGTGCATCCACATCCCTGATCTCCTGTGTTGCTATACCTTTTTCGATGATGGCGGCAAATCGGCGCCTGTACACTCTTCGCTGATCCTGATAACTGGAAAGATATGGCTCGTCGAGGTGTCTCCATTCCCGATCGCTTACGTGCACATATTCATGATTATCAATCATCTGTCGTATATGAAGGCGAAGCAGGCTTTCCAGTTTATGGATGGAGTTCTGATCGCTCTTGTCAATCTCTTCCATCCGGTTCATGAAACTGTGGGCTACTGCAAAACATATCTTCTCTAAAATTTCAGACTTAGACCTGATGTGATTGTAAAGGCTGGCGGCTTCCACGCCAACGTTAATAGCCAGGTCGCGCATGGTGGTGGCAGGAAAGCCCTGCGCATAAAAAAGTTTTGCTGCCGCTTCGATAATCGCTTCTTTCTTGGTGCCGTATTTATTATTGATCCGGGCCATATGGTTTATAAAGATAAAGCATCGTCACCCAGATGCGTATTTTGCCCCCATACTGGAAAAATCTTTAGGTTTGCACGGTTTTGCCCAAGGTAGCCGCCATTCGGCGACATCGGGGGTTGTCATCTCTCAACAGAATAAATCAAATAAAATGTCTTTGAT
>JBDTEB010000160.1:0-6183 GCA_039922795.1 Chitinophagaceae bacterium | reverse complement strand
GTAAGTCCCGATTCACCTGAATAGTGCTGTAGATTGCAGTTGACAAGGAATGAGATGGCCGTATTAAATGACAGATCGGGACTCATTGATGGATTACCATCAGGATTGAGAAACAGGCTTCCCTGTATAAGCAACATTACAAATGCATATACCAACCATACCAAATTAATGGTCAATAGGGCCACCATGTGCTGTTTCCAGTTCATTTCTGCCTTTGGATCGATACCGCAGATCCTGTAAATGAGTTTTTCAACAGGATTTAGAAAGTCGGTGAATGTTTTCTCACCCTTAAAAACTTTGGCGATATATTTTCCCAATGGAATGGCAATAAGTACCGTGACCAGGAAACAGGTAATTATGCCGATGATTTCTTTGTTCATTTTTTGATGCTGTTTGAATTAAAATTTTTCCGGTTTCAGCAGTACATAAATAAGGTAAATAAATACCAGTACCGAGATCGCGAAGAGGATGTTCATCATGATGGGTAGATTTATAGTTTGTCGAACCACTGGATCGATTTGAAGAAAAATGCGAAGCCGAGCAGGGCAACGATGAGATAGAAAGCTGTGAGCATATAAAGCGTTTAGCGCATCTTGCCAAAGCGCATGCCCATCCCTGAATGAAGATCTAGTTACCTGAACTATAATATATTATGGAGGAAATCTTCTTTATCCCGAAAATGATACCCTGTCATTATGAAAGGGTCGGTTTATCAAAACGGAAGGGAGCAGCACATTAGGCAACAATCGCCCTTGTCATTTCATGGGAAAGGCTGAGCTAAGAACCCTGTCCTATTCCATACTCTTCAATTTTGCGGTACAATGTGGTAAGCCCGATATCCAGCAACCTGGCGGCTTCTGTTTTATTTCCCTGGGTATGTTTTAGTACGCGACCGATATGATTTTTTTCCACCGACGCTAAGCTCAGACTATCGGTTTGTGCCTGCTGTTTCTGGATGTCGAATGGCAGGTCCGCCGCCATGATCTCCGGGCCATCACTGATAATCACCGCCCGCTCGATAACATTGCGGAGTTCACGGATGTTGCCTTTCCAGGCATGAGCTTCCAGTAATTTAATTGCTTCCCGGGTTAACTGAATGTCTGACCTGCCCAATCGGGAGGCTATTGTGCCGGCAAAATCTATGGCGAGTGCGGCAATGTCTTCTTTTCTTTCACGAAGTGGCGGCAATTCAATATTGAAAACATTCAGGCGGTAGTAAAGGTCTTCCCTGAAGTGACCGGATTCAATCTCTTTGACGAGATGGCGATTGGTTGCCGCAATAATGCGCACATCCACCTTTGAAGATTTGATGTCTCCGAGTTTAATGAATTCGCCATTTTCCAGCACGCGCAATAGTTTCGCCTGAAGATCGATGTTCATTTCACCAATCTCATCCAGGAATAATGTGCCTCCATCGGCGACTTCTATCAGACCTTTTTTATCTTTTAACGCTCCCGTGTAAGCGCCGGCCTTGTATCCGAATAACTCACTCTCGAGAAGATCTCTGGAAAATGAACTGCAATTAATTGCCACGAAATTTTTATCCCGTCTCTTGCTGTTGTAGTGAATGGCATTGGCAAATACCTCTTTACCGGTGCCCGTTTCTCCCAGCAATAAAACGGTGGTATCGGTGCCAGCAATTTTTTGGGCAAGGGAAAGCACTTTTTTAAATGCATCACTTTTTCCGGCAAGATCTGTAAATGATCGAAGCGGTTGTTGATTCACTCTTACCGCATTTTGCACACCGGCTTGTTGTTTCTGCAATGCCTGGGCCAGCAGGGGAATAATTCTGTCGTTGTCATCTCCCTTTACGATGTAATCGAATGCACCATTTTTTATCGCACGAACACCATCGGAAATGTTCCCGTATGCTGTGATCAATATCACTTCACACTGCGGATAGGCATAACGGATAAATTTTACAAAATCAACACCGTTACCATCAGGCAGTTTCACATCACACAATACCAGTTCGGGTTGTCGGGTGCTCAATATCGACTTAGCCGCTTTAATATTTGCTGCTTCAATTACGTCATATCCTTCCAGGGCAATTACTCTGTTCAAAAGTTTCCGTAACTGCTCTTCGTCATCGACAATCAAGATTTTAGCCGGAACCATTTTATTTAATTAATATACAATTTATGATATTCAGTGTAGCATGAAAAGCTCCAGATAGCGCAGATCGGCGAGGGGAGGCCACGGTGTTATATGCCCTGGATCCGGCTCAACTGTTTATTTATTTCCACCGCTGCGCTGATCAGCGCAAGATGCGTAAATGCCTGAGGGAAATTCCCGAGGTGTTCGCCCCTCTTGCCCAGCTCTTCGCTGAATAGTCCGAGGTGATTCGCGTACCCTATCATCTTTTCGAAACTTTCCACTGCAAGATCAAGCTGGCCGCTTTTTGCGAGCGCCTCAATATACCAGAATGAACACATATTGAACGTGCCCTCCTCCCCGTCAAGTCCGTCAATTTTTTCAAGATGATTGTGATACCGGTAAATCAACACATCCAGCCGGAGATCCCGGTCGATAACCTTCATCGTTGAAAGCCAGCGAGGCTCCATCGGGGAAATAAAATGTACCAGCGGCATGAGCAAAACACTCGCATCAACCTGTTTTGCTCCCTTGTATTGTACCCAGGCGCCAAGCTCCACGTTCCAGAAATTATGATAAATATCGTTGTAGATTTCATCACGCACGGCCTGCCATTTACTTTCAGGATAGGGAAAAGATCGCTCTTCGGCGATCTTAATGGCGCGATCCATAGCAACCCAGCACATCAACCTTGAATGTACAAATTCCTTTTTTTCATTTCGTACTTCCCAAATGCCATGATCGGGTTTTTCCCAGTTGCCAACAACGCATTCAACCTGTTTCTGTATCAGCAACCAGAATTCGTAGGTTATGGGTTTGTGTAATTTATTATAGATGTAAACCGTGTCGATCAGTTCACCATAGATATCAAGTTGAAGCTGTTCGGCTGCAGCATTTCCAATTCTTACCGGCCTGGAACTTTTATACCCGTCGAGATAATCCAGCTCTTTTTCTTTAAGACTTTTAGTGCCATCGATACTGTACAGCAGCTGCAGGTTGCTCTCTTTGCAAATACGGGCGATCCATTCCATGAATGCCGTGGCTTCATCAAAAAAGCCAAGTCTTAAAAAGGCATACATTGTGAATGCCGCATCCCTGATCCAGGTGAATCTATAATCCCAGTTCCTGTTGCCTCCGATCGTTTCAGGCAGTCCAAATGTTGCTGCTGCCACCACCGATCCAAACTCCGAGGACGTGAAGAGTTTCAGCGTGATCGCAGACCGTTCTATCAGCTCACTGTACCGTCCTTTATATGTTGATTTGCTGACCCATTTTCTCCACTCCCTGATCGTTTCAAGATAAGTTTTGTCAGTATAGTGATCCATGCTGTGTTGATCAGCCTTATTATCCTTGTTTACCGCTTCAAGAACGATATGTGCCTCCTCAAGTTCTTTGAGCGTGAATTCAGCATAGCCGTCTTTTTCCCTTAACTGAAGCGGCACATCGGCTATCAATCTTAATTGAACATCGCCATCATTAATGGAGGTAAATAATATTTCATTGTCATGGATATCGGATTTGTGTTGCGCTGAAGCGTAGTCGAAGCGCGGCACACAGTTTACCCTGAAAGTAATCTCCCCGCGGATGGTTTTGATCTTTCTTACAATAGAGCAAACAGATTTCACTTTGGCATCTGTCAAAGGCATATAATCGGTGAGCTCCGCGATGCCCACTTCCGAAAAAAAACGGGTGAGTAAGACGGCACTTCCCGGTATATAGAGCTGCCTGGTGTCGTAATCATCCAGATCCGGCTCTATGGAAAAGTAACCGCCACGTCCCGAATCCAGAATTGCAGCGAATATGGTAGGAGAGTCGAATCGGGGGAAGGACATAAAATCAATGGACCCTGTTCGGGATACAAGGGCAACCGTCTGCAGGTTGCCAATAATGCCGTAATTTTCAATCGGTTGATACTTCCTTTCCTGGTGTTTCAATACGCTGAATATTGGGTGATTACACAGTATGCAACCATGCAATTTTCTGGCATGGCAATCAGTTTGTCTCGATTCTTTTAAGTTTGATGCTGGTGACCGGGGCAACGATCAAAGGAAATTTCTCGACCGTAACACTGCTTTCATCCAGCCCGAAACCACTTTCCTCGTTCAAACTTATTTCCTTCAACCAGAAATGGAACTTCATGATGATGCGTTCCCAGAGCGGCAATTCATTATCCTGGCTCAGGTATTTTTCCAGCACCACGAACTGAAAATCTCCTACCACGTTATTTTTTTCCTGGCTTTCATACCGGCTGGTGACATTTACTTCCCTGTTTGCAACGAGGTCCTCAACCACCTTCCTGAAAAGCAGGTTCATTCTCGGTTGTACCCGGAATCCCAGTTTGAAATCCACCCTTATTATATCGTTTGGAATTATGTGTTCAACCGTGTATTGAGCAGTATAGGGATCATCCATCGTATCCACATGAATAAACCAGTAGATATCGGCCCGCTTTGGCTTTTTGTTGAGAATGGAATAGATGATCTTGTGTTCTATTTCTTTTGGATTATCGGCGCTTGTCAGGTAAACAAGATGGGTCGCATATTTTGAAACAGTTCTGTCATTACTCAATTCCTGGAGTTTGGAGATGTAGTTTTCAAGCCGCACGAATTCTACATAACGATTTTTGATCTTTCTTGCCTTGAACCAGTTATACATGACCATAAACAGTAATCCACCCATGATCACGGCTACGTATCCGCCGTGCGGGAATTTATCAATATTTGCAAAAAGGAAACTGAACTCGATCGTGAGATATATCAACAGGTAGAGGTACACCAGCCACGAATTTACCCGGTTTATTACAAGATAATTCGCAAATAAAATGGAAGTGGCAATCATACAAAACGTGATCGCAAGGCCGTATGCAGCTTCCATGTTGGAAGATTTCTGAAAATGCAGCACAACGCCTACACAGCCAAAATACAACAGTAGATTGATGGAATGAATATAGAGCTGACCCTTTGCTTCGGTTGGATAATTGATCTTGAACTTGGGCCAGAGATTGAGGCGGATGGCTTCACTGATCAATGTAAAAGAACCGGAGATCAATGCCTGGCTGGCAATGATGGCCGCTGCCGTTGCAATCGCGATACCAAAATAAAGAAACCAGTGTGGCATCACCCCGTAAAATGGATTAAAACCTGCACTGATCAGTTCGGGAGTAATGGTTTCTCCTTTATGCGTTTGTAATAGCCATGCACCCTGGCCAAGGTAATTAAGGATCAGGGTAGTTTTCACAAAGATCCACGAATAGCGGATATTCCATTTGCCGCAGTGGCCGAGGTCAGAATAAAGCGCCTCGGCTCCCGTGGTGCAGAGAAAAACACCACCTAAAATGTAAAAACCTTTGGGATAGGTGATCAACAACTTTATGCCATACCAGGGATTAAAAGCCTTAAGTATTTGCAACTCATCCGGCAGATGTATCAGTCCCAACAGCGCCAGCATGATAAACCAGCCTGTCATTACAGGACCAAAAAACTTGCCGATAAATACTGTTCCGAACTGCTGCAGAAAAAAGAGAGCGCTAAGTATGGCGATCACAATGATCATGATCGTGGTTTGACTTATTCCTGCCATTTGTGGCACCTGTTTCAAACCTTCGATAGCCGACGTGACCGAGATGGGAGGGGTGATCATCCCATCCGCAATCAGGGCTGCGCCGCCTATCATTGCCGCGTAAACCAGCCATTTTCTTCGCCGGCGAACGAGTGCAAAAAGAGAAAAAATGCCTCCCTCTCCGCGATTATCAGCATTAAGGGTTAGAATAACATATTTAACTGTGGTTTGTATCGTGAGCGTCCAAATGATCAGGGACAGAATTCCAATCACCAGGTTTTCTGTGATCACTTTTTTGCTGATGATGGCATTGAAAACGTAAAGAGGAGAAGTTCCGATATCACCGTAGATAATCCCGATGGCAATTAACAACCCTGCAACACTGACCCGTTTATAAGAAGACATTCTATTAAAATTAATGACGAATCAAAAGTAGTTCTTCAAACAGAGATTAAGACTACTAGTTCAAACGGCCACGCAATTAAATACTAACGATCGCTGTTTGGATGCAGACATTGTTTCCAGTAGATG
>JBDTEB010000159.1:0-8440 GCA_039922795.1 Chitinophagaceae bacterium | reverse complement strand
CCTGTTTTGTAATGGCACCGATAGGAAGAACATTTATTGGAAGATCAGCCGATTTGCGAATCAAATATTCCACCTGTGCTTTCAGATCGATAACAGGTTTTGTATTGGGAACAACCATGACGCACGTAAAACCGCCGGCAGCTGCGGCCTCCGAGCCAGAGACGAGGGTCTCCTTAAATTCATAGCCAGGGTCGCAGAAGTTGGCAAAGACATCGATCCATCCCGGAGATACAAAAAGATCGTCGAACTGTATTAAATGGTCTGCTTCGGTGTTGATGGAGGAGGCGATCTCACGAATTAGTCCATCAATTACGAGAATGTCTCTGGTGGACTGATGATATGCTGATCCCGGATCAAGGATTTTAGCCTGTTTGATTAAAACCTTCATGATTATAGAGCCGCGAAGGTAAGGGATGTGAGTTGATTTTTTGCGGTTAAGGATTTTCGCCTATTTTTGACGCTCCGGGTCAGTTTTTCGGGGCGTAGCGCAGTCCGGTAGCGTACCAGGCTGGGGGTCTGGTGGTCGCTGGTTCGAATCCAGTCGCCCCGACTTGACAGGACAAACTGGAATTATGCTGGTTTGTCCTGTTTTATTTTCGCTACAACCCACGTCAATACTGTATATTAGCCTTGCCCCTTCATTGCTGCGATTAGTTCGAACTGAAAATACATCAAAAGTCATTTTTTGAGGTATAGCGAACTAATAGTTTCTGTTTTCTTTACTGTATTTCCACTTGCATATATAAAATGACGTTTTAAAAAGATATTATACTACTTCCATCTGTAACCACATCCGTATGTACAAGCACACGTTTTATCAAACGTAGCCGGAGCTTCCGCCTCACAAAATGAAATGGCAATTTTGACTTATTGAAAGTAGTCTGAAGATCCTGATTTTTGTATTATTTCTGTGTGACTTTATTGTAAACTCCTGTATTTCCTTTCTCCCATGTTTTCATTAATCTTTGAACAATATAAGAATGATCTGCCGCGATATTATCATTTTCGTAGGGATCGGTTTGGTGATCATACAATTCAATAGTTGGTGCATTTTCCCTGAAGTATTTTGTAAACCGGTATCTGTCTGTACATACAGTAATTCCATTATTGAAATAGCTGTAAGCCACATTTTTCCAATCGCTGCTTTCAGGCTTTTTTAACAACATGGCAAAGCTTTTCCCGTCAGTTTTGTGAGGCATTTTTACTCCACACAATTCCATTAAAGTAGGATAAATATCTACCGCGCTAATCACTTTATTGCAAGTAAGCCCTTGCTTCATCCCAGGAGCTTTCACTATCAACACACTTCGTAATGCCCATTCAAAAAGGGTGTGTTTGCCCCAAACCAGATCATCACCCAAATGCCAGCCATGATCGCTCCATAGAATAACAATAGTATTTTTATCTAGACCTGACTGCTTCAATTCAGCAAGTACCTTTCCTATCTGGGCGTCAGTATAGCTTACAGCAGCGAAATAGGCGTGTCTCAATTTCCTGGCATAGTTTTCAGAAACCGGCGCTTCTAAAGATGCTTTTTCATCTCCAAGTTTGTATTGATTAAATTCCCCGCTTTCAATCAGGCTCGCCTTGTCCACATTCTTAGGGATACCGGGGGAAGGGGTCAAAGGTATTTTTGATTCATCATATAAATCCCAATACCTTTTAGGAGAATTAAATGGAAGGTGTGGCTTAAAAAAACCAACGGCAAGAAAAAAAGGTTGATTCTTCTTTCCTAATTCCTGTAATTTCTTTACTGCCAGGTCCGCGCTTAGTCCGTCCGGATAACCTTCGTCATTCACCTCCGCTTCTTCATAAGGCTTTACCTCATTATGTAAGTTATTTCGGTTGTTGCCATGAGCGTAGCCGAAAAATGCATTCCAGCCGGTTCCCCATTTACCTGGATTGAACAACATTTCATCCCAACTGTAAGGCAACTCCAACTTATCACTTCGTGGCGACAAATACGGATAAACATAACCGTCAGGCGAATGGCTTATTTTTCCAATACCCACTGTATAATACCCATTACGCTTCAGGTTATCAATAAAAGTTCTCGGATCAGCCGTTTTGGGTTTTCCTGAAAGTGTGGCTACTGAAGCTTCGTTAGTCAGTTCAGCTTTTGTCCGTGGATACATTCCGGTAATAATATTACACCGGGAAGCTCCGCAAGTGGGGATCGCCGCAAATTGCTTTGTAAACACACAGCCCTCCGAAGCGAGTGCGTCTATATTAGGTGACTTAATATTGGAGTTTCCATAACATGGCAAATCAAATGGCCGCAGATCATCCACCATAATAAATAACACATTAGGGCGCTTAGGCGGTGCCTGACAATAAGTACAGTGAAACGCAACTGAAAAAAAAATAAATAGAATCGTTGTTTTCGATATCATTAGAAAACTTGTTTTAATTGGATTAAATATGCTTAAACTTTTTTAGAGTTAGTTTGTCCCGGCCCCAGGAACAGGGGAATCCGTGCAGGAAAATAGGTTTGGTTAATTAGATTTATTGATTGCCTGATAAAAAGATTTCAAGTTCATAAATTTATACAATGATCGTGGGAAAATCAGGCGAATAATCCTGTTGCTGACACACTGCATAATTTTTAGCATCAAGCGAATCAAGGTTGGAAGGAAACTTTATGTCGGGAGAGATGATCCTATTATTCAAAGGAACCCGGTAATTGTTTTCCCATAAATGGCCGGGGTAATAGGTGTGGTCCTGTCTCTGACATATAAAGCCGTAAAAATAATCAAACCCGTGATTGTTAGGTTCTCCCACAGACATCGGAGCACCAAGGCCCCATTTACCTACCATTCCGGTAGTGTAACCAGCTTTTTTTAAAACCTTCGCAATAGTGATTGTAGAATCCGGAATGGGTAACTGGCCTTCCAATGTAGGATTGGCTTCCATAGCTTTAAAATCCCAAACATTTCCTCGTTGCGTCCATTCATCATTGCCCCTTATGAAGGCTTTGCCTGAGTTTTTGCCTGTCATTAATAAATACCTTGACGGTGCACAAACTGGAAAAGCATAATGTTGTGTAAATTTCATACCGTTTTTTGCCAACGCATCTATGTTGGGTGTTTCAATTTTTTCCTGTCAGTAACACCCAAGATCGCCGTAGCCCAAATCATCCGCATAAATGTAAACGATGCTGGGGTGTTGCTGATTCTCCTTTTTCACTTTTTTTGAGAATTTCCACTTACTGATACAAATAGGAACAGCAATACAATTGTGAGCTTACAGTTTATCACTCTCACCACTAATATAGAATTTAAAGGTTAAAAAGGACGCTTGTTATTGGCGTCCGATATGGTGCTTCTCGACCTAGCCTTATAACTACCCAAATGGATTAGCTTTCCTCCGCATGCCAACAAACCCTCGCAAGTTCCCGTAGGATGTTTGCGAGGGTTTGTTGAAGGGCTTTTGATTTATTGCTTTACAAAAACACTATTAGCAAATTTCTCAGATACAGATGATAGGTTTCCCTTTACCAGTATTACCAATGAATTATCAAACGCAATCCTGTCCTTGATAATAATTTTGCTTTCTATTTCGATAGAAAGTTGCTTTAAATACTGCAAAAAATCAGGGGATGTATCTTTTATGGCAACTACTCTGCAATCATCGCCAATTTGTTTCTGAGATAAAAGCACTTTCGAAATTTTTGGGAAACTTCCATTGGCTTTTGGAATAGGATCCCCATGCGGGTCAAATTTCGGAAAGTTCAGAAACTCATCGAGCCTGTCTGCCAAATCATCGTGTTGAATGTGTTCAAGCTGTTCCGCCATTTCGTGAATTTCGTCCCAACTGTATTTCAGCTTTTCATAGAGAAATACCTCCCAAAGTCTGTGCTTACGAACAATATTCAAGGCCAGTTTTCTGCCCTTTAACGTTAATTCCGCACCGATTTTCTTTTCGTAGGTAATTAAGTCTTTCTCCCTAAGCTTTTTTATCATATCAATTACCGAAGCTGCGTTTACTTCCACCTCCTCCGCTATCGACGTGGGAGATACCTTATCCGCATCAGACTGCGAGAGTTTAAAAATGGCTTTCAGGTAATTTTCTTCGGTAAGTGTCTCCAAATGACATCGTTTTGCACAAACTTAATGAAATCTCCCTATTGTCAAAAATTAGCAATCCCGGATCAACACGCTTCGTCAGAAATGTTTTCGAAGGTGAGCTTCCTTCATAATGACTAATGATCGCTCATAAAATGGACATATTATAAATAGTCATGCGGAATTATAAGCTCGACTGGTATTAGAAATTAGACAAGTCTAATAAAAATATCAATTCTTTCATCTTTTGAAACTATATTTACTCAAATTATAAAAATTTTATGAAGCATATATACGCTCTTCTCTCTATATTCCTTGTTTGCGTCGTTGCTAGAGCGCAAACGGGTGATTTGTCCGGAAGAGTGACCTCCGACTATAAGCCGTTGCCATCAGCGACAATTTCCATTCAAAAAATAAAATTGGGGGTGTCTACTGACACTTCGGGCAATTACACCATCCGTAATATACCTGTTGGAACGTACAAGGTCATTGCCACATCCGTAGGCTATAAAACACTGGAGAAAATAATATCCATAAGAAAAAATGATCCTAATTTATTGAGTTTCGACTTAATCTCGAACAGATCAACGTTAGACCAGGTGGTGGTAACAGGAACCAGAACACCAAAAAGAAGAACCAATTCGCCCGTAATTGTGAATCTGATCGATAGTAAAACACTGGATCATGTGGTGGCCTCCAGTCTCTCTGAAGGTTTAAAATATCAGCCAGGTTTGCGTGTAGAAACTGATTGCCAGACGTGTAACTATTCTCAGCTGAGAATAAACGGTTTGCAGGGCGGGTATTCTCAAATACTGATCAACAGCCGTCAGATCTTTAGTCCGTTGATGGGGCTATATGGTATGGAACAGATTCCTGTCAACATGATAGACAGAATCGAAATAGTAAGAGGTGGAGTTTCTGCTCTCTACGGATCGAGCGCCATAGGAGGAACGGTGAATGTCATCACCAAAATTCCCACTTCAAATAGTTACGACATCACCAATACATTCCAGCGCATTAAAGGGCAGACCTCTGACAATATGATATCCGGGAATATTTCGATGGTAAACGAGGCCAAAAATGCAGGCGTTAGTTTGTTTGTCAACAACAGAAATAGGGGGCACTACGATGCGAACGGCGATAATTTCTCTGAGTTACCGCAATTAAAAGACAATACTTTTGGAGCCAATTTTTTCTTTAAACCTACATCAAATCAAAAGTTACAGATCAGTTTAAGCAGCATTTATGAATACCGTTTTGGTGGAGAGAATGTAAAGAAACCCGCTTATCTAACCCAGCAATCGGAAGAAAGGATGCACAACATTTTGATGGGAAGTGTTGATTACTCTGTAAGCTTCAATGATGATAAAAATTCGCTGAGTATCTATTACGGAGGACAGAAGACCGATCGAAAACATTACACAGGTACCATGCCTGATGACTCCCTGGAAAAACAGGAGTTTTTCGCCAATCCTCCCTATGGTACATCAGACGTGATCACCCACCAGGGCGGAGTTCAGTTTAACAATAAATTCAATCATTTTTTAGGAGGTAAAGCAGTTTTGACCACTGGTGCCGAATATGTGTATGATGCCGTATTTGATGAAATTGAAGCGTACCATTATGAAATAAATCAGACGACTAAAAACCTCGGTGCTTTTGTTCAAAATGACTGGGATGTGACGCCGAATTTAAACTTGCTGGCAGGTTTCAGGGTGGATAAGCATAACCTGGTAGATCATCCTATTGTTAGTCCAAGGCTGTCCCTGTTGTATAAATTAAAAGAACGTACTCAATTCAGGCTTGGCTGGGGTACTGGTTTTAGAGCTCCCCAGGCCTTCGACACAGATCTGCATATTGCCTTTGCTGCTGGTGGAGTATCCCGTATTTCTCTCGCACCCGGATTAAAACAGGAACGATCCAACAGCTTTACCGGCTCGGTGAACTATGACAAGGCCAGCGAACATTTTATAGCCGGATTTACGCTTGAAGGCTTCTATACGCATCTAAAAGACGCTTTCTTTCAATTCCCCTTGGGAACAGACAATTATGGAAAAATATTTGAGAAAAGAAATGGCAAAGGCGCAACTGTAAAAGGAATTACGTTAGAGGCCAGAGCAAATTTTGATTATGTGGTGCAAATTGATGGTGGGTTCACTGTGCAATCCAGTGAGTTTGATGCTCCTGTAAAGAACATTGATGGCTTACGGGCGGAAAAGAAATTTTTACGTACGCCCAATAATTATGGATATGCTACCCTCACTTACACGCCGGTAAAAAACTGGAACATTAGCGCAAACGCGGTGTACACAGGAAGTATGTTGCTGGCGCATTTCGCAGGCGAAGGTACCGGCCAGCGTGTTGATGATTATTTTACGGCCCCAACTTTCATGGATCTGGGAGTAAGGGCAAGTCACATGTTCAACGTGGAACGCATGAAAACCGGAGTGGAAATCTTTACCGGTATGAAAAATATATTCGATTCTTACGAGAGAAACTTTGATAAAGGAAAAAACAGGGACAGCAACTTTATTTATGGCCCTAATATGCCAAGAACGATCTTCCTGGGTTTGCGTCTTAAATCTATTTAACGATATTAGGAAATGAAATTTTTAATGATTACAGCGTTGTTCTTGTGGCTTGGGTTATTTTGCCCAGGCCTCAGGACCTTCGCACAAACTCCGGAAAAAATCAACTGGTTAACGTTCTCTCAGCTTGACGATTCATTGAAAGTGAAACCGAAAAAGGTATTTGTCGATTTTTATGCCGACTGGTGTACCTACTGTAAGGAGATGGAGGGCTCAACTTTTACTGATAAGAAAGTGATCGAAATGTTAAACCATGATTACTATGCAGTAAAAATGAATGTCGAAAGCCGGGACACAATCGTTTTTGGCCAGCAGAGATTTATAAACAAAAGATCTAGAAAAGTAAATCCGGTTCATGAGATTGCGCTGCTTATGGCCAGTAGAAAAGATAAGCCTTTTTCTCTCCCCGCGTTTGTTGTATTGGATGAAAAATTCTCTGCCAAAGCAAGATATTTCCAGTTTTTAGATGCCAAAAGCATGATCGACATTCTTGCAAAAAAAATAGTTGATCATTGACTTTTGGAAAGATGAAACGTACGACAGAATCATGGATACCCGCCAATGGCTGGTGAAACGACAAACAGCACTAAACTGACTTCTTTGGATACAGAAATATGAAATTTGCAAACTGAAGAGAAAAAGTGTTTTTTTTGTAAATCCTGCCCGGAATAACTGAGTGGCAGGTCAATGAAATTTATTACAGGCTTTATACCAATTCCCTGGAGGTGATCATGGACGATAAATACCAACACATCTCTTTAAAGGAAGTTGTTCAAAAAGGCTACGTACAAACCGATGGGAAATAACAGCATATCTAAGCCAGCATGGCGTAAAGAAAACATATCCAACTCTTTACCTGAGGTTTTCTCTACGATAAATGTACCTATGAATGGTGGCTTTTGGAAGAAGTTGCTGGCTTTCTCGGGTCCGGGCCTCATGGTGGCGGTCGGTTACATGGATCCTGGAAACTGGGCAACGGATATCGCAGGAGGGTCGCAGTTCGGTTACACGCTTTTATCTGTTATTCTTATTTCCAATTTCTTTGCCATCGTATTGCAACACCTGGCCGTGAAGCTGGGCGTGGTAGCAGAACGAGACCTGGCGCAGGCCTGCCGCGATCATTTTTCACCTTCTGTAAGTTTTGTCCTTTGGATACTTTGCGAGATCGCCATAGCTGCCTGCGATCTTGCTGAAGTAATTGGATCGGCGATTGCGTTGAACATATTATTTGGTATTCCTCTGGCCTGGGGCGTTGTGCTCACGGGTCTTGATGTACTCGTTATATTATTTTTCCAGTACAAAGGGTTCAGGTTGATTGAAAGTATCGTCGCAGGATTGACAGCGGTGATATTTATATGTTTCATTTATGATGTTATCAAGTCCCAGCCTGAATTGTTTCCCATGTTGTCGGGCCTTATCCCGCGTTCGGAAGTGGTCACTAATCCAGCGATGCTGTATATCGCCATCGGTATTTTGGGAGCGACTGTGATGCCACATAACCTATATCTGCATAGCAGTATAGTTCAAACACGAAATTACCCGAGGGATACAGCCGGAAAAAAGATGGCGGTTAAATTCGCCACCATCGATAGCTCCATGTCCCTTCTACTGGCCTTTTTCGTCAATGCTGCCATACTGGTCTTGGCTGCCGCTACCTTCCATACTTCCGGGCATAAAGAGGTTGCGGATATAATGGACGCCCATAAACTGTTGGCTCCATTACTGGGTACCACCCTGGCAAGTACCTTTTTTGCCATTGCACTTTTAGCATCCGGACAGAATTCAACA
>JBDTEB010000158.1:0-2852 GCA_039922795.1 Chitinophagaceae bacterium | reverse complement strand
CCGCAGGCGGGCCGGATTTCAATTTCTGTTCCCTGATCGCAGGTTCCGAAGGCACGCTCGCCATCACCACCGAGATCACGCTTAACCTGGTAGATCTTCCACCCCGCGAAACAGGGCTGCTCTGCGTTCACTTCGACACGATCGACGAAGCCCTCAGGGCCAACCTGATCGCACTGAAATATAAACCCAGCGCCAGCGAACTTATCGACCACTATATTCTCGATTGCACCCGCGACAATATCGAACAAAGAAAAAATCGCTTTTTTGTAAAAGGAAATCCGGGGGCCATTCTCGTCATTGAATTTTTAAGAGATCATCGCGAAGACATCACCTTTATCGTTAACCAGGTGATCGCCGACCTGCAGGCAGCAGGACTCGGTTATCATTTTCCCTTGCTTTTCGGCGATGACACCAAAAAGATCTGGACCCTCAGGAAAGCCGGTCTGGGACTGCTCAGTAATCTCCCTGGCGACAGCAAGGCAGTGCCAGTGATCGAAGACACCGCAGTCGATGTGGAAGATCTTCCCGCATATATCAGGTAATTTAACGAGATCTTGTCTAAGTACGGACTCTACGCCGTTCACTACGCCCATGCCGGTTCGGGTGAACTACACCTGAGGCCGCTCATCAATCTGAAAACCGTGGAAGGTAACGGGCTCTTCAGATCGATCGCGGAAGAAATCGCCACCCTGGTAAAAAAATATCGTGGTTCATTAAGCGGAGAACATGGTGATGGCCGGTTGAGGGGCGAATTCATCCGACAGATGATTGGTGAAAAAAACTACGAGCTGCTCAAAGAGGTCAAAAACACTTTCGATCCGCATCACCTGCTCAATCCAAACAAGATCGTCGAAACGCCATCGATGAACTCGATGCTAAGATATGAGCCGGGTAAAAAAGCGCCGACCTTCGATACTGTTTTTCGTTATCCCAATCAGGATGTTTTGCAACATGCCGAGCAATGCAACGGTTCCGGCGATTGCCGTAAAACCCATCTTTCGGGTGGCACCATGTGTCCATCTTTTATGGCTACCCGAAACGAAGCCGATACCACCCGGGCGAGGGCAAATATCCTCCGCGAATTTCTCACCAATTCTGAAAAAGCAAATCGCTTCGATCATGAAGAGATCAAAGAAGTGATGGACCTCTGTCTCAGCTGTAAAGGATGTAAGTCGGAATGTCCGTCAAATGTGGATATGGCCAAACTGAAAGCCGAGTTTTTGCAACATTATTACGATGAACATGGTGTTCCCTTCAGGTCAAAACTGATCGCTAATTTCACCGCATCATCCAGGCTTGGATCCATCGTGCCGGGAATATATAATTTTGTAATGACCAATGAGGGCCTGAGCAGGCTGGTAAAAAGCTTTGCTGGTTTCGCGGCCAAACGCTCGATGCCAACCCTTTACAAAATCACGTTAAGAACGTGGTTCAAAAAACATAGGTCCAAAGATCAAACAGCGTCGGGAAAGGCCGTTCACCTTTTCTGCGACGAGTTTACCAATTACAACGATACAGAAATAGGCATTAAAGCCATCCTGCTCCTCGAACGACTGGGTTATGAAGTGATCATCCCCGAGCACCTGGAGAGTGGAAGAACCTGGCTGAGCAAGGGTCTCGTTAGAAAAGCCAAAGTGATTGCAAACCAGAATATTCGCCTGCTTTCGGCACATGTAACTGCAGAAAAACCGCTGATCGGGATTGAACCTTCTGCCATTCTCGCCTTGCGGGATGAGTACCCAGACCTGGCCGATGAGGAGCTATTGCAAACTGCGGGGACCCTCGCCACCCACAGCTTTACCATCGATGAGTTTATCGCTTCCGAAGCCGCGAAGGGAAACATAGACCGCTCGCTTTTTACCCGGGATGCAAAAAAGATTGTGCTGCACGGCCACTGTCAGCAAAAAGCCTTGTCTACCATCACTTCATCAGTACAGTTGCTATCCATCCCCGAAAATTATACCGTCGAGACGATCCCTTCGGGTTGTTGCGGGATGGCAGGATCGTTTGGTTATGAGAAGGAACATTATGGGATCTCCATGCAGATCGGGGAGCTGGTGTTGTTTCCACGCGTAAGAGACACAGCGGAAGACACCATCATTGCCGCACCCGGCACGAGCTGCAGACACCAGATCAAAGACGGAACAGGCCGAAGAGCAAAACACCCCGTTGAAATTCTTTATGAGGCCCTGCTGCCATAGTATTGCCTGTTGCTGATATCAATACTACGCCCCGAAACATCGTGAAATATTTAATGGTAACCGGCGACGACAGCTGATATATTTAGGGAATGATGATTGTGAAAGAGGCGGCTATTCTTTTGCATCAGGTCTGCCAGCGGAATTAACTGCGTGCACACATGATCGTTAAATAAAAAAAGGCCGCCCCGTTCACTTCCGGGACGACCTCTTACATTACTCCATTCCACTCTTTAATTCATTCTGTTTTCGTCTTTTAATATTCTATTTATTGATCTCTGCATCCATCCATTGAATTCTTCTCTGCATCCAGTCTCTAAAATAAGCCACTTCACCTGTATACGATCCCGTGACCACCTGGTTAGGATTGATGTACGTATTGAGAATGTCCCATTTTATATAATTTTCCTTCTGGGATTCCCTTAGATAATTAGCCTGCTGATCAACATATGCCGTCAGGGTAAATATTTTATCGGCCTTCATCTGGTTCCATCTTGTTTTCATTTTTCCTGTGAAGTTGGGATCACGAACCAGCATAACGATCCAGCTTGCAGTATTCAATGCCCAGCCTTCAGGGCTCACGTGACCGTAGTTTACATTTCCGCTGCTCAGGTCAAAATCCCAAAGAGGTCCCATTGTCAGTTTTCCACCACG
>JBDTEB010000157.1:0-5012 GCA_039922795.1 Chitinophagaceae bacterium | reverse complement strand
AAATTCACCATTTTGAATACGAGGTCTTCGACTCGGTTGAAGAGCTTGATGAACAGGATGCCCGCCTGCTTGAACGGGCGAGAGAGGCTACCGCTTACGCCTATGCGCCATATTCTCATTTTCATGTTGCTGCCGCAGCGCGGCTTGAGAACGGCGAAATTCTGGCTGGAACAAACCAGGAGAACGCGTCATACCCCGTAGGGATATGCGCCGAAAGAACGCTGCTGTCGGCGGTATCTTCCGTTTTCCCCGGAACACGCATTGAATCGATCGCAGTGACTTATAACAGCGAACAAATTCTTTCTGATCATCCGGTTGCACCCTGCGGAATCTGTCGCCAGTCTTTGCAGGAATATGAATCCCGGTTTGCCAAACCCATCCGGATGATCCTGAGTGGCATGACGGGAAAGGTAATCGTACTTCCTGCGGCTGAACTTCTGCTTCCTTTTGGATTCAGCAATAAAGAATTGGGTTAGGGGTACTCCAGAACAAGGTCCGATGCAGGATAACCGACGCAGGTTAACACCCATCCCTGCTGCAAATCCTTGTGTGTAAGCACTTCATTTATCGACATGCTCATTTGTCCGCTGATGCATTTGATTGCGCAGGTAGAGCAACGACCGCCCCGGCAGCTGTAAGGCAGAGCTATTCCCTGTTTCAGGGCAGCGTCGAGTATCGATTGCGGGTGTTGAACCATGAAAGTAAATCGTTCATCATTCCATTTCAGACTTATCTTTTTTGGAATGCTGTCATAATTTAACGGTGATGAGGGGGCGCTATCAAAGAAGAAAATTTCGCGATGAATGCGCTCGTCGGGAACCCTGAGAAGGTGTAACACAAACTGGCACATTCTCATAAATGCCGGAGGACCGCAGAGATAACAACGGCTTTTAGGGAGATTGTATTCCGGCCCCGTCAACAGCTTTTCCAATACGGAATTGTTTAAACGCTGTGGTATTCGTTGATGCGCTGACGGGCTGCTCAGGAAGTTGCACCAGTACAACCTGTTGCCAAATTTCTCTTTAAGGTTTGCAAGTTCGGCTTCGAACAAAATCGAGTGTTCATTGCGGCTCTGGTAGAGCAGGAAAACCTTCGTGGTATCCTGCAGGTACAATGCATTTTTTATAAGCGAAAAGATCGGACTGATGCCGCTGCCGGCTGTGATAAATACCAGTTCTTCTCCTTCCACATTTTTTAGGGTAAATCTGCCGGAAGGCGGAAGGGCCTCGATCAGTTGTCCAGGAGCGACGTGGTCGATCAGGTAACGGCTGATCTCACCATTTGTCAGTCTTTTTACCAGCACCCCGATTTTGCTGTCCACACCGGGCGTGGTAATTATGGAGTAGGATCGCCTTAATTCCCGTTCACCCCGGCCGAAGATAAAAGTGATGAACTGTCCTGATTCATACCTTATGTCTTCTCCATTTTCCGGTTCGAGGTAGATCAGTATGGCGTCTTCACTTTTTCTTTCTATCTCTGTTACACGAAAATTAATTGTCTGCATCTTTTGATTTACGGTCTCGATCTCTTTCAAAAAAGGCTTTGCACACCGTGGAAACACCGCTCCTCATGTTCAAGCAGCCAGCGCTTGTTCTGCAACCCCCCGGCATAACCCACCAGAGTTCCATTTGTGCCGATCACCCGGTGACAGGGAATAACGATAGCCATTTTGTTGCGGCCATTTGCGGAAGCTGCTGCGCGGATTACTTTTGGATCCCCCAGCCTGTTTGCCAGCTGCTGATAGCTGATCGTTTTTCCATAAGATATCTGGAAAAGTTCCGCCCATACGCGCTGTTGAAAACTCGTTCCATCCTGGTGAAATGGAAAGGTGAAAACCTGACGCTTTCCCAAGAAATACTCGGTGAGTTCATGGGCACAATTTACCAGTTCGATGGAAGTGGTTTCGGTCTCTGTTTCTATTGGGGGGGTGCCGGGGCAGAAACAGATGGCATTTATGATCCCATCCCTGGAAGATATCCTGATCTTTCCTGTAGGCCCATCTATGAACATGTAGCCGGTTAAAAAAGGATGTCGTTCCTTGGAAATATGTTGTACTGCCCGGTGAGACTCTTCTGAAAGGGTTGATTCCATGAAATACTAAGTTAAATTAAAACTTTATAATCCGTAGCCCGACTGTTCCTGGTAAAATTCTTTGGGCAAAGATTACGGCAATGAATATATTGCAAGTTCAAAATCATCACTTTTCTAACCTTTCTACTTCTTAATTTAAATTTCTTTGCTGTATGAACAAGTCTCCTTTAAACGATTCACGCCGGAAGTTCATCCGGAATGGTTCGATTGCTGCTGCAAGTTTTTTTATTGTTCCCCGGCACGTTCTGGGAAGAGGGTTCGTCGCACCCAGTGACAAGCTGAATATTGGTTCAATAGGCGCGGGTGGAAAAGGACAAAGCGACATTGCCAATTTCTACAAATCCGGGAATGCCAATATCGTTGCTCTTTGCGACGTAGATGACAGAGCATCGGCGAAGACCCGTGCCGCTCAACCCAAGGCGAAATATTACAGGGATTTCCGTGAAATGCTCGATAAGGAAAAAAACAACATCGATGCGGTGTCCGTGTCCATTCCCGATCATGCGCACGCTGTTGCTGCCATGGCAGCCATGCAGTTGAAAAAGCATGTGTACGTTCAAAAGCCCATGACACACGATATTTTTGAAGCCAGGATGCTTACAGAAGCAGCCCGCAAATACCAGGTGGTTACCCAGATGGGCAACCAGGGTTCTTCCGGCGATGGGGTTAGAACAATGCAGGAATGGTATAATGCCGGTCTGATCGGTGATGCGCACACAATCCGTTGCTGGACGAACCGCCCGGTATGGCCACAGGGTATGGGCGCTCCAACTACACCGGAGCAGGTACCTGCGGAACTTGACTGGAAGCTCTGGCTCGGACCAACCGCCTTTCATGAATACCACCAGACCTATGTTCCATTTAGCTGGAGAGGTTACTGGGATTTCGGTACCGGCGCATTGGGTGATATGGGCTGTCATATCATTGACCCTGCATTCAAGGTCGTTGGTCTCGGTTATCCTTCGGAAGTAGAGTGCAGCGTTGCAGATATCTATGAAAAAATGTGGACGCCGGCATATCATCCGGAAAGCTGTCCCCCAGCTTCTTCCATCATTCTTAAGTTTCCTGGAAAGAAAGGTAAACCTGACGTGAAGCTAACCTGGATGGATGGAAATATCCGCCCTGAGCGTCCGGAAGAACTGGGCCCTGACGAAGCAATGGGCAATTCTGATGGCGGAGCAATTATAGAAGGAACAAAAGGGAAAATGATGTGCGGCTGTTATGGTGCAGATCCTAAACTGTTGCCAACCTCAAGAACTGCTCAGGTAAATGTGAAACAAACCATTGAAAGAGTACCGGGCGGACAGGAAGGCCACTACGCACAATGGGTAAATGCATGTATCGCAGGTTATGGCAAGGGTAAAACCAGTTCTAACTTCGATTATGTAGGACCGCTAACTGAAACCGTTCTCTTCTCAAATCTTGCACTCCGCAGCTGGAACCTGAAAGAAGGCAACAAATTCCCGGGCAGAAAGAAACTTCTGTGGGATGCTCAAAATATGAAGGTTACCAATTTTGATGCAGCCAATCAGTTCGTGAAAAGAACTTATCAGGACGGATATAGCCTCAATGTTTGATGATAAATTATAGTTGATATAAAAAAAGCTATCCGTTTGGATAGCTTTTTTTATTTAGAGAAAGTCTTTTAATAATCGATTTACAAAATATTACATGCTCAATTTTGATTATTTAGAAAAGGGATGTAACGGTGATCGTAAACCGTCAGTCCAGCGTGGCGGCGAGCTGTAATAATTCATCATGTTTGTAGAGGTCTTTTTCAGCAAGAAAACATTTCGCGAATTGTTCGATCAGGGTTTGAATAACCCGCGAATTTCCCAGCGGTTGGAAATAAGACGGAGAAAGCGGAACTGATAATTTTTTAAAATACGCTTCCACGTCTTTATGGGTGTAGATCTGTCCGCTGGTTGGATCGATAAAGAACTGGATATTTTCCAGCGGGCTGGCCGAGACATTTCCCCAATTGTTGAAGTCTACATCAAAAAACCCGAGGATAAACTGGCGGGGGATATTGACAGCCCGGATAGGAATATCCAGTAATGCGCCCATAATCAGGTACAGGATACCGTTGCTGACGGAGTTGCCTTTTTTGGTATCAAGCACTTTATTCAGTAAAAAATCATTGGGCTCTTTGTAGGAAACCTCAACGCCTTTCAAATTATAAAAGCTGTTAAGGATAGTGGTGACTACATTGGCCTGTTCAAGCGGTGTAAGGTAATTGGTCAGCTCCAGCCAGATGTTTCTTCTGATTTTCTCTATCTCCTTTGTAACGGAAGAGACGGCAATCTCCGGGTATTGAAACTTGCTTACCAGCAAAGCTCCGGTAAGCAGGTCATCTTCGCTGGAGCTTTTCCAGCTTTCCATTTCCTGGGAGAGTTCCCGAAAATGAAGGCGGTGGATAAGCATTTCAATCCGTTCCTGAACATCCTCTTCAGGAGTGTTTTCCCAAAGGTTTTCCAAGTTAGGAATGATGGGTTTCCCGAAAGTGTAGATTCGCTCACTCACTGTAGTAAAGACTTCCCTGTCAGGATCGTCGATCAAATGAAAGAGTGCTGATATTTCCCTGGTTTCTTGCATCGTGCTGAAATATTAAACTGCATCGATTTGACGAATGCTGCCTCTTTTCTAACACGATAAATTTCGCTCCTGTTATGGGTTTTTACATAATTTACTTATACACGGCTTGTGGATAATTAGTCAATTCCTATTTCTTCTTCCTCATCATCTTCTTGGGCGGATTCGCTTTGCCCTCTTCAATCATGGCTTTCACTTCATCTATGGACAGGGCCTCAACTGCTTCCTGTTTTTCCTTGGGAATCTTGAAATTTCGCAGGCCCTGCTTTATATAGGGGCCATAAGGTCCTTTTAATAGTTGAATTTTCTCTTTTTCAAATACCTTGATC
>JBDTEB010000156.1:0-4353 GCA_039922795.1 Chitinophagaceae bacterium | reverse complement strand
AGCGGCTTTTTTAGGTGCTGCTTTTTTTGGCGCTGGAGCCGCTTTCTTTGGGGCAGGGGCCGCCTTCTTTGCTGCAGGTGCTGCTTTCTTGGGTGCGGCTTTTTTAGGTGCTGCCTTTTTTACCGGTGCTGCTTTTTTTGGTGCTGCCTTCTTAGGAGCTGCCTTTTTTACCGGTGCCGCCTTTTTTGGTGCCGCTTTTTTTGGTGCTGCCTTTACTGGTGCTGCTTTTTTTGCTGATTTCCTTACGGGTCCGGCTTTTTTAGCGGCTACTTTTTTAGGTGCTGCTTTTTTAGGTGCTGCTTTCCTTGGTGCGGCTTTCTTAGGTGCTGCTTTTTTTGGCGCAGCTTTTTTAGCAGCCTTTTTTACCGGTGCTGCTTTTTTTGCTGGCTGTTTTCTGATGGCCATAATAATTCGAATTTAATTGGTTAGAAAAGTTGTTTAAATTTACGATAGCAATTCTTATCCGCAAATATAATTTGATCTATTTACCAGATTGATGAGTGCGGAAAATCCGGTTTCGTCTATCCCTTCTGTTTAGAGTTTCGCTGCCAACTGTTTGTTGAGAAAATCATGCCGCTGGAAACAGTCCAGTTTTACACTTTTTTCTTCGCCAGATTTATGTAGCTTTGCCGTCCAATTTTCAAAGTCATAATCAACTTCAAATAAGAAAGTCATGTCCGACTTAAGGTATCAAAGGAATTTCGGTATTGCTGCTCACATCGATGCGGGCAAAACCACAACTACAGAACGCATCCTGTATTATACGGGCGTTAACCACAAAATAGGAGAGGTGCATGATGGTGCCGCAACTATGGATTGGATGGCCCAGGAGCAGGAAAGGGGTATCACCATTACCTCTGCGGCTACTACTTGTTTCTGGAACTTCCCGACAACACAGGGTGAAAAAAATGAACTGAGCAAACTGTACAAGTTTAATATTATCGATACTCCGGGTCACGTTGACTTCACCGTCGAAGTTGAACGTTCCCTTCGCGTACTCGATGGATTGCTTGCCTTATTTGATGCAGTTAGTGGTGTTGAGCCCCAAAGTGAAACGGTATGGCGCCAGGCAAATAAATATAAGGTTCCGCGTATCGGGTTTGTAAATAAGATGGATCGTTCAGGAGCAGACTTCCTGAATGTAGTAAAGCAAATTCGTGAAATGCTCGGAGCGAAGGCTGTTCCCCTGCAACTTCCGATCGGTGCTGAGGAACATTACAAAGGAATCGTCGATCTGATCACCCTGAAGGGTATTATTTGGGATGACGCCACCCGCGGCATGACATACAAAGAAGTGCCCATTCCTGAAGATATGATGGAAGAAGTTAAAGAGTATCGGCAATATCTCATCGAGGCCGTAGCTGATTATGATGAGAAACTGCTTGAAAAATTCTTTGATGATCCTAACTCGATTACCGAAGACGAAATTCATGCCGCAATCCGCAAAGCAACCATAGATATTTCAATCATTCCAATGTTGTGCGGCTCTTCCTTTAAGAACAAAGGCGTCCAGACCGCGCTGGATGCTATTGTAAGATACCTCCCTGGTCCAATGGATCTGGAAGCAGTTATCGGTACTAATCCTGATACGGGTGAAGAAATTACCCGTCGACCAGATCCGAAAGAGCCATTCTCCGCCCTGGCTTTCAAGATCATGACGGATCCTTTTGTTGGCAGACTGGCCTTCTTCCGGGCATATAGCGGACACCTCGATTCAGGCTCCTATGTGTTAAATACAAGAACGGGAAAGAACGAGCGTATATCGCGGATCATGCAGATGCATGCGAATAAACAGAATCCCGTTGACTTTATCGAAGCTGGTGATATCGGTGCCGCAGTTGGATTTAAAGACATCAAAACAGGAGACACACTTTGTAACGAAGATTATCCGATCGTTCTTGAAAGCATGACCTTCCCTGAGCCGGTGATCTCGATCGCTGTTGAACCAAAAACACAGGTTGACGTTGATAAAATGGGTATGGCAATTGCCAAACTTGTGGAAGAAGATCCTACTTTACGAGTGAAAACCGACGAAGAAACAGGACAGACTATTCTTAGCGGAATGGGCGAACTACACCTCGAAATCATCGTAGACCGTATGAAACGTGAATTCAAGGTGGAAATAAACCAGGGTGCTCCCATGGTTGCTTATAAGGAAGCGTTTCAGGCTACCATTCAGCATCGTGAGACGCTCAAGAAACAAACCGGTGGTCGTGGAAAATTCGCTGATATCATATTTACACTTGGACCGGCGGATGAAGAATTTTTGAAAGAAGGTAAGGGTACTTACCAGTTTGTAAATGCGCTGTTCGGTGGTTCCATTCCCAGAGAATTTGTGCCTGCTATTCAGAAGGGTTTCGAGTCATCGATGACTACTGGGGTACTGGCAAGTTATCCGGTCGAGAATATGAAGATTGAAGTGTCCGATGGTAGTTTCCACGCAGTGGATTCCGATTCGATGTCATTTGAACTTTGTGCGAAGCAGGGATTCCGCGAAGCAGCCCGAAAGGCTAAACCGGTACTTCTCGAGCCGATCATGAAGGTAGAAGTAATCACTCCTGATCAGTATATGGGTGATGTTACAGGTGATCTTAATCGTCGTCGCGGTATGCTGGAAGGTATGGACAGCAAGGCAGGTGCACAGGTAATTAAAGCCAAGGTTCCACTGAGCGAAATGTTCGGTTATGTAACACAGCTTCGTTCTCTGTCTTCAGGTCGCGCTACGTCAACCATGGAATTTAGTCATTACTCTCCTGCACCTAACAATATTGCCGAAGAAGTGGTGGCCAAAGTAAAAGGTAAAGGGAACAGTTAATTTTATGCTGTTTCAATATTTAAAGGCCTCGTTTGACTTAAACGGGGCCTTTTCTTTGGCAATACAGTTGATCTTACTACAGTCTGAAACAATCGTTTTTGTTACGTATGAGCAAATCCCCCAGTCATATTCAAAATATTGTTTCTATTATCTAATCGTTATCTTTAATACTGGCTATTGCTACCACCGTCAGGCATTTTTTCAGCAATAACAACTTTTACTTTGGACCACAACATTATTTATCCTGTTCTGCTTGGTATCGCATTAGCTGCTTGTTGCGGCTTTCGGATATTTCTTCCTTTCCTGGCGGTAGCCATCGCTTCACAATTAAACTGGATCGAGGTATCACCTTCTATGCAGTGGATCAGCGGGTGGCAGGCTATTACCTGTTTCGCCGTGGCTTCAGTGATCGAAATAGTGGCCTATTATATACCATTCCTTGATAATATCCTTGATACGATTACGACTCCATTGGCAGTTGTTGCGGGTACCGTACTTGCCTTTGCAGTTATCCCCATGGACGATGGCAATGCTTTGCTTCACTGGGGACTCAGTGCGATAGGAGGGGGAACACTTGCGGGAAGTATCCAGGGCGGGACGGGGTTTATCAGGCTTTTTTCGACTAAGGCAACCGTTGGCGCAGGAAATGTAGTCATCGCTTCAGCAGAAAACGCTGCGGCAATAACAGGAATTTTCTTAAGCTTTGCGGTGCCGCTGTTGGCATTTATCTTATTGACAACCATTGCATTATGGTTTTTGTGGAAGGCTATAACCAGACTTACAAATCGTGAAGAAAAGATTTTCTGAATGATGCATGTTCGATCTGTCCATTGGTCCGCAAAATCTTTCAGGATTTTTTTTCAAAAAGCTGTAAAAAACTTTTGTGTTTATGTCTCTGACCCATACCTTTGCACTCCCAATTAAATTGGGTTCAACGTATGTCACAGAGAATCAGAATTAAATTACAGTCTTACGATCACAACCTTGTTGACAAATCAGCAGAGAAGATCGTAAAGACTGTTAGAAGCACAGGAGCTGTAGTAACAGGACCAATACCTTTACCAACACACAAGAAAATCTTTACTGTTCTTCGTTCTCCGCACGTAAATAAAAAAGCGCGCGAGCAGTTTCAGTTGTGCACACACAAAAGGTTGTTGGATATTTATACCTCTTCTTCGCGTACTGTAGATGCGCTGTCAAAACTTGACCTGCCTTCTGGTGTAGAAGTTGAGATCAAAGCGTGACGACAATGGGTTCATTTTAGTTTAATTAGTTCTTTTTTCATATACGTTTATCTCTCAACCCTTATAAAGGAAAAAAGAGCGCTGAACGTTCCCACTGAATACCGGTTAGCCGGATTAAAGGGAAAATTTAAATAAAAACAAGCCGTTCGGGGTTTGTTTACTATCGGTACTTCCATCGCCTGCTTTTAGTCAGGCAAATATCAGCCACAATAAATCGCCGGCTGGGGCGCAAAAGGGAAAAGGTCGTTAGTTTACGGGGATTGAAGTCCGGAGGCCACTCAGCCTTCCTGGAAT
>JBDTEB010000155.1:0-3975 GCA_039922795.1 Chitinophagaceae bacterium | reverse complement strand
GACGGAATAATCACAACAAGAAACGCAGACAGGGGAGCATTGGTAGGAAACAACCAGGTTGTACTAACGGTGCAGAATAATCGTACACTACGTTTAAGAGTTGCAGTACCCGAATTATACAATGCTTCCAATGCCGCCACTAATCAGGCATCATTCCGAGTAGATGCCTTTCCTGAAAAATTATTCTTGGCTACGCTCTCCCGAAAAAGCGGCACGATAGATGCGACGACAAGAACTGAACAGTGGGAATATATATTTGACAATAAGAACAATGAATTGAAAGCCGGTTCTTTTGCTTATGTAAAATTGAATATAGAAAGAGAAGGCAATTCATTTATAGTAGCGCCTGGTGCAGTTGCCACCAATCAGGAAAGAAAATTTGTTATTTGCATTAAAGACGGCAAAGCAGAATGGGTCGATGTGCGGCAAGGTATGTCCACGGATAGAGGCATAGAAGTTTTTGGTAACCTTGGCAACGGAGATACTTTAGTAATGAGGGCCAGCGATGAAAGAAAACCTGGAAGTGTTGCTTATTGGAAACTCACAAAATGATTTAGGCAAATGGCCAATATCGGGATAAATATGGGCAATGCCACTAAAGTTTAGTTTCCATGATATGGAACAGGGTATTTTGAGATGATACCGGAGGGAATTTAGTAACCCAAACGATGGCTTTTAGTTTTTGTTTTATTGTTCTACCACCCGTTTCCCTTCATGAAATTTCATTTTTCCATCTTCTGAATCTGCATTGCCAAAATCGTACGGATACACGGTGAATGTGCCCGGCTTTGCTTCTGTCACAATTTTTGTTTTATAGAACACATGCGTTTTGTCACTTGCATAATTTTCTCCCAATAGTTTGAATGTAGCTGGATCTGCAACCGAAACCTTCTCGTCGTTTACATACACGACGGTATTGTCTTTTGCATAATCGACATCCTGGCTAAAGGATTCGTTTTCTTTAAAGACTTCAAAATTCAATGGGTTTCCTCCCGGAATTTTTTTGTGTTGAAAAAAAACCGCGTTCCTGTCTTTTGAATACCCTGCCTTCAACACTTCGAAGGATGCCGCCTCCGCGTCCTTTATCGTAAAGGCTAGAAAGAATACTTTGTTTGCATCTTTCGAGAAACGGTAATCAATTATTTTAAACGTTTGGGGGTCACAGGGCAGTTTAGCGATATTGTATTTCTGCTCTCCGTCGAAACCATAGTAGTATACATGGTTTTTGTCCTTCGCGAAATTGCGGTCTGTTATTTCAAAAGTCTTACCATCGCTTCCGTCAATGGGAATACAATTTAAATATACCTGAACATCATCTTTGGAAAAATTAATGTCGAGACTTTTTAAGGTGGCAATATCCTTTACTATAAAATACTTTCCCTGAAACCAGGCATGACGCGCATCTTTACCATACCCGTTTTTCAAGCTTACAAACGAGGCTGGATTCACGTTCTTCAGCTCGATGATCGTTTGACGCTTCGTCATGTAATAGTTCTGGCCTTCCCGGTATTCGTCACAGTAATATACTTTTGATTTGTCTTTAGCATAGTTTTCGTCCAATGCTTCAAATGTGGCTACATCCGCATATTGAAAACTGCTTCCCTTGTAGTACGCCGCAATCGAATCTTTGGCAAATTCACTACTCAGGACTACAAAACTTTTATCAGTTATTTCTTTGCCATTAAACATGACTTTTCCATTCTCTTCCCTATAACCGGAACTGCACCTGGTAAGTGGTATTACTCCAAAGATGATCAGGATCAGTCGTATAGGCCAGGTAAATACTTTACACATAATAACAATGTCTTTTAGTTTCATATCAAACGTGTTGTCGAAAATCGTCGCTCATTTTCAGTAGTTGAATACCTGGTTTTTTAGTCAAAGTTTGGCGTGGCGATGTATTCGATCTGCCATCCCAGTTTACCTTTGTGCATTTCTATATTATATTGCATACCATGTTCCAGAGGCCAGCTAAGACCGATGACCGCATGTGTATCGCTTAGCGAAATAGTTTTAAATTTTGTCTGGCCGATATGGTACAAAATCAGCTCCGGTTCCTGGGTAATCAGCACCAGGTCGAAATCGAAACCGTCCGGTATATCTGACTGTACGGGATTGCTTTGCAGCCCGATCGCCTTGTCATCAAAAAATGATTGCCAGTAGGCGATGTACCGTGGAGAAAGGCATTTACTGGTTCTTAAAAAAGTCAGGTACCTGGTGTACGCCGGTTTATTGACCATAAAATTTCCCGCGCTGTCTTTCTTCACAAATTGAAAGCTGTTTGCCTTTGTCAGATTTATTTTATACCATTTCAGAAACTGAATGATGACTTCTTTCGGAGATGCGGCAGCAGTTTTAAGCATTGCCGGATGGCCTGTGGCTTTTGCCAAAGGGGCTGATTGCAGAAATGACAAATGGAAGAGACAAATGTAAACGAGCAAGGTTTTGATGATCCAAAATTTCATAAGGGTTGTTTTAGTGGTGTGATAGGGACAGTTAATATTTTTCTTTGCTGCAAAAAGGCAACTACCGCATTAAAATCGGGTGGCATGTTAATGTTGCCTTCAACTGCTTCCTGTTGTATTTTTTGCATAATGGTTGCGAGGCTGGCGCCGTTGCTGGCAGTGAAGGTATAGTCGGCCTTTGCCTCTTCCAGCAGGTAGCCGACCAGTCTCCAGGTGTCCACCCAATTTTTGGATGTACCTGCCTGGTAGGCGGCGAACATTACCGGTGTGAGTGTGCTGTCTTTTAAAGCGTTTACATTTGCGCCTCTCTGAATCAGCAAAATGGCCATATCAGTTCGGTTTTTATCTGGCCCAATTGCTTCGAATATCAGCGGAGCCGGATCTACATATCCGCGTACATTGGGGTCCGCCCCAGCATCCAACAAAAGCAATACACCCGTCCTGGATAAATATTTTATTCCTTGTGATAGCGCCGGCGTTGGTCTGGCGCCCGCAGCAAGAAGGATTTTTATAGCAGCTATATTTGCATTTTCATCGAAAGAAAAACTGATCGGGTTGCTTCTGATTTTTACCACAAATTGCAGGTAGGTCAGTCCCTCTTCATCATCCCAGATCTTTGGCCCCCGTTTATTGACATCCTGCCCTTGTATTAACTCTTTAAGCTTTGTTGTATCGTTATTTTCAATCGCAGCGGCAATGTTTCGTTGCGTTTTGTCCTTATAGAAAGTCTCAGCGAATGTTTTTTCTTTCTTGTATGAGGATATTTGGTTACCAACATATATAACGATGACAATAGCCAGGGGCAGCGCGGCAAAGATTCCCGAAAAAATAAGCGTACCTGTTGATTGGCTAAAACGGAGTGGTATTGCTGCCAGCAGGATGATGATAAACCCTACACATGCGAGTATCAAGGTCCAGCCTTTTTCCTGGTAGTCTACATTCTTGCCGTTGTTCAGTACAAAATAGGCAGAAATGAAAATCAGTAAACCGATGGAGTTAAGAATAACGAGCCCCCAGATAATTTTAATCATAACCAACATTTAATTTTTATATCGTGTTTCATATCCGGCTGCCTTCGCATGTATTTACCCAGCCTGATTTACATATTCTGAAAGCCCGAGGCCAGTTCGGAATGCTTTTCAAGCGGTACCAGCAAATAATCGTTTGGAAGGAACCAGCCTACCTGTTGCATCAGGTAATCCAGTTTGCCAGTCACGGGGTAATCTTCGGGATGAATATTCAGCACCAGTTTCCGGCTCACCGTTCCTTGTACGGCCGAGGTGATCATCATCATCTTTGGCGTTTTTATTCCTTTGCTTTGTAAAAACACTTTCAACGCATGCCTGGTAGCGTTGGGCAGGTATGTTTCTGATGGTTGGGCGATCAATACTTTTTCCACCTGTTTTATGAGGCCAACATTTTTTTCAAAGGCTATATTGGCTGTTGCGGCTTCTTCCGTTGGGGACCAGAATTTTTTATGAAGATGATAATTCACCATGCTGCCATAAGT
>JBDTEB010000154.1:0-3903 GCA_039922795.1 Chitinophagaceae bacterium | reverse complement strand
TATTTCTTTTTCAAATGAAGGAAAAACGCTGATTCGAAATGAACCCGTTTCTGAATTTATCGATTATGTCGGCAAGCAGAAGCCCGGAGCCGCTGATGAACGGATCACTTTCGATATGATAAAAACTGATGGTCCGCTGGCAACGGCCTGGACGCCTTACAAGTTTTATTTCAACGGGGAATTTCATCACTGCGGCATCAATTCATTTCAACTCGTAAGAGTGAACGGAGAATGGAGAGTGCAGTATATCATTGATACCCGAAGAATGGAAGCTTGCGAATAATAAGGGAATTAATTTTTAGACGTCTTGTATTTCCTGTTAACGCGAGGATTGTTGAAGTATTTGGTAAGTTCTTCTTCGCTGAGGTTTCCGGTATCAATTGTAGGAATTTCGATCAATTGTACCTGAACCTGTTTCAAATCATCTTTTAATTTTTTGCTCTTGGCAATAATCTCACCATCACGGTCACCGACAAGCGAATTATCCGTTAGCGTATATTCAAGCCGCCTGATGCTTGTGCGTATGAGGGAAGCGGAATTTTGCTCGTAGGATTTAATTGGTGCCACGGCTTCTTTTACCGGTATCAGCGCTACACCTGCACTTGGAAGAATTTTGCCCAAAGTCTTCTGACTCTCCCCAGTCATTGTGGAGAAAACGGTTCCGCCAAGAGCGGAAGTACCTGAAGCAAGATCAAAACTTGTCCTGGATTTCTTTGTCTTCTTGACATTCCTGTCCAGTTGTTTAAACGCATATTTCAACTGGAGGATATAATATTTGATGTCTTTCACCGTACGCTGGTATTCGGCTTCGCGTTGCGGAAAATTCAATGCGTTTCGAACATAAATTCTTACTGTGGCGGTATCCCGGTTAAAGAATTTATCTACCCCAATAAAACTCAACTGCAGAAGACGAAGTTTAGCCGTGTCGTTGTCTCTTAAAAAATCAAAAGGCACATACCACTGGAAGTCGTCGTCGCACTTCGTTACCGGTTTAAAGTTGGACAAGGGAATATTTGTGGTCATGGCGATACGCTCGATCGGAAAGCTTCCCGTCTCACATTGTACTTTGAAGCTAATGGAATCGCCCTCATCGACATACAAAATGCTGCTAACTGTTGGTTTCACCCTTGAAACAAGTATTTCGGTGCTATAAAATACCAGGCTGAAAAAGGTATCCACTTTTTCGTGTGCGTCCCTGAGGTTCTGTACCCCGATCCTGACCTTATACTCGAAATCATATTTCAATCTCCCCGACAAGAAGAAAGATTTTTCTGCCCTGAAACTAAGGACGCCGTTGTCTTTGCTGATCTTCAAACCAACAGGTGCATTTCTCAGGAACCAGTAATAATCCTGCTGGGGCTTATTAATATCAAGTTTATAACTGAGGGTTGAGTCAACGTGAAGAGTTATGAAGGGGTTCAGATTGATTATCCTTAATATACTGTCAGCAGATTTTTCGACAATCATCGTGTCGACTTTTGGAAGTGTATCTCCAGTGATAACGGGCGGCACAATGCCGTGCGAGGTATCTACCTGGGCGGAAACATTGTTAACCAGAAATAAAATAAGGAATATGGAAATCCAATGAGTAGTGAATTTTCTCATTAACGGCCGAAAATTGATTCCCGCAATATTAAAGCATTTTCCTTATGTGGAGATGCAAGAACGTGTTATAAGTTAAGCTATTAGCGGTTTCTTATTAGGCGGAAACGGTTACAGGCCTGTTATTCGTTGTTATCAATTTCTTTCAAACGTCTTTTCAGTTCAAGCAGGTACCGTCCGTATATCCGGTTTAGCCACCAATTGGTAAACTTTCTCATGAGGAGAATCCAAATTATGGCGATGATTGAATACAGGATGAGGGAGAAATAAGGGATTTCCGTTAAATGGTATCCTTTTTCAATGAAATCTAGCAGGCCGGCGATGAATGCGGCAACGAATATTGCGGGAACGAAACTGGTTGATAGCCTCAGGTAAAGTCGGGTAAAATTTTCGATCAGCTCGATTGTACCGGAAACCGATGCTCTTATACTACCTGTGCTCAGCACATGGCTGGTCGTTCGATGATGGAGGCGGTACAAATAAAGTGAAAAAGCGAATGAATAGGCAGACAATAAAACCAGGAAAACAACAACGGGCAAGCTGTTTGCAGAGATAGCCACTAGCAGGCATCCCAACGCAAACGCGGCCGCAAAAGCCAGTTCCCAGCGAATGCTGTTCAGCATTTTGTCAAGCAGCGAAACAGATCTGCTGCCGGCATCAAAAACTGCGGAGGAGGAGATGGCCGAGGCAACAGCATACGACTCCCGGGCTTTTGCGTTAATATGTTTCCTTAGATCTTCCAGTTCCATAACCTCAGTTTTTAAATGGCTTTGTCTTGCAGGGGCTTACGTTAAGTTCACTGCTACACTATTTTCTGTTTCAGTCTCCATTTTATACGATTCATTTTTACCGCAAGGTTGTTTACGGTAATCCCCAACATGTCAGCAATTTCAGGATAGCTGTAATCGTCGAGGTATAGCATCACTACGGCTTTATCAATCGTTGAAAGCCGGTCAATAGCCTCATTCATAGCCAACCTGTTTTCGTGGTCGGCAGGTTCGTCTACCGGCTCCACAAAATTATCGGGCATACTTTTGTGAACACCCTGGTGCTTTTTGTCTTTTTTGTAAAATGTTATCGCCGTGTTCAGTGCCACCCGGTACAACCAGGTTGAAAATTTTGATTCTCCCCTGAACGTACGAATGCCTTTCCATGCGTTTAATAGGATCTCCTGGCGCAGGTCTTCATGCTCATCGGGGTTGTCGAGATAGACAGATATCACTTTCCATATGATATTTTCGTGCTCCCGCACCCCCTCGATGAATTCTGCCTCAGAAAGCATATGTGTGCTTACCCATGCTATTGTTTGTATTCGTGAAGCGTAAGATCTTACAACTAAAATAAAAAAAGTCCCGGCGTTTCCACCGGGACTTTCACTGCAACCCCTTAAATACAATCCATTACTGGATGGAGATCTGTTTGGTGCTCTCCTTCACCTCAGCTTTTTTGGGCAAAACGAATTTCAACAGGCCGTTTTCATATTTCGCCTGAATATTTTCTGCATCAACCTTATCGTCAAGGCTGAAAGAACGTTTGAAACTTGAGAAGGTAAATTCCTTCCTTATTGATTTGATACCCTCTGGTTTTACTTCTTCCTTCTTTTCAAAAGCGATGGTTAGCAAACCTTTTTCAACGGTTACCTGAAAATCTTCCTTTGATCTTCCTGGTACATTTAATTCAAGCTGAAAGTCGTTCTCGGTTTCGAGAATATTTACCGGGGGATTTGCAAGGCTTGAATCTTTTCCTGAACCTGGAAGTTCGTTCACCAGTTCATTAAAAAAGTTGTTGAATGTTCTGTTTGAGGGTCTGTTAAAGTTCACGTAAGTCATTTCTTGTATTTTTAAGTTTTTTAATTTCTTTGACGGAAGTCCAGGTTCAAATGGCGTACCAGCCATTTTTTTCTGTTTTTCTGGCTTTTTTTGCGAAGAAAAATTGACTTTTAGCGTCAATATGTCGCTTTCTTTCTAACTTAAATGACATTATAGCAGTTTAGGGTGTTATTGACGAAGCAATAAGGAACAATTCCTCTCTATCCGGCTGAATTTTACAGCTAGACAAGCGCTTGCTTTCGCAACCCCACGAAATCTAGCAATTCATTCGTAAATTTGCATTTCAAAACAGAAAAAAACATATACAATGTATCCTCAACAGATAGTAGTTCCAATGAAGGAAGAATTAACCGACCAGGGATTCGCAGATATGAAAACGCCGGAAGAGGTAGAAGGGCAACTTTCAAAGGAGGGTACAAACCTCGTCTTTGTTAACTCGGTTTGCGGTTGTTCTGCGGGTACGGCAAGGCCG
>JBDTEB010000153.1:0-6525 GCA_039922795.1 Chitinophagaceae bacterium | reverse complement strand
GATGGAGTTATGGATAAGAGAACCATATTTCTTGACTCCCTGGTATTGCCTCGTGGATTTTGCCTGATTGAAAATGGCGCCCTGATAGCAGAGCCACCGAATCTCTGGTTCGTTCCCAACATCAATGACAAGGCTGGAAAAAAAGTGCTCGTTGACTCCGCCTATGCAAAAGGCGGCAATGTGGAGCATCAGCCAAATGGTTTGTTGAGGGGGCTAGATAACTGGATATACAATGCCAATTCGCCCAAACGATATCGCAAACAGGGAAACAAATGGCTGGTAGAAAGAACACATGATCGCGGCCAATGGGGCATCACGCAGGACGATAATGGCAGATTGTTTTACAATAATAATTCCCAAAACCTGCTCGGAGATTACTTTACACCCGCCTTTGGATCAGGGAACGAGAACCAGCGGAGGGTTGCAGGTTTCAACGAAAAGGTCGTCGCAGACAACAGGGTGTATCCCGCGCGGGCGAATACCGGAGTTAACAGGGGTTATATGAAAGATGTGCTCGACGAAAAACTCCGACTGAAAAATTTTACCGCAGCAAGTGGCCCGTTGATCTATCGCGGATCTCTGTTTCCGGCAGCTTATTATAATAATGCCTTTGTTCCCGAACCATCCGCTAATCTTATTAAAAGAGATATTCTTGCGGACTCAGGATACCGGGTAGCTGGCAAACAGGCCTACCAGGGAAAAGAGTTTCTTACCAGCCGTGACGAACGTTTCCGGCCCGTAAGTTTATACAATGGACCGGATGGCGCGATGTACGTAGTGGACATGTATCGCGGGATCATTCAGCACAAAACTTACCTGACCGAATACCTGAAAAACGAGATCCATCTGCGTGAACTTACCCATCCATTGAATTGTGGACGTATTTACAAGATCATTCCTACCGGAACATCCCCGGCAATTTTTAAGATGCCCGCTGATGCTGCCGCGCTTCCTGCACTGCTAAAACATCCCGACGCCTGGGTCAGGGAAACCGCCCAGCAAACCATCGTCGATAAAAAACTCCTGGTTCTAGCACCGGCCCTACGCGCGATGCTAGTTGATTCCTCATCCAATATCGGAAGGATAAATGCACTCTGGACTCTTGAAGGAATTGGCGTTTTAACCCCTGCTGAAGTAATTGCTTTTTTGAAAAGTACTTCATGGCCCGTACGAAGGCAGGGCCTGGCAGCAGTTGCGTTTGAACTAAGCCAGAAAAACTTTAAAGCCTATTTATCTGAACTGAATTCTCTGCTTTCGGATAATGATTCGCTTGCCGCGCCATACCTGGCATTTCTTTCTAAAAAGATCAGCCAGTTCTCTGCCAAAGACGGAGAGCGCTTTGTGCAAACGCTAACGACCAGGTACCCTAAAAACAATTATGTAACTGACGCGGTGATCAACGGGTTGCAATCCCGCGAAGAGAACTATTACAAAAAACTTGTGGCTGCCAATCCAGACACAACGGTTCAATTTGTACGTTCGCTCAAGCGCGTAATTAAGGATATAGAAAATAAAAAGAACAGCAGCAATATGAAGGAATTGGATAAGGCTTTTCCTAAAGGGGCGATAGTTTTTAAATCCATCTGCCAGACCTGTCACGGGCCTGAGGGTAATGGCATAAGGTCCCTTGCCCCGCCACTTAATAAATCCGACTGGGTCAATGGAAACAAGGATAGGCTTATTCCGCTGGTGTTGTACGGATTAACCGGACCTGTTCAGGTTTCGGGAATTATGTACCAGGCTCCTGAGATCAATGGGGATATGCCTGGTATAGGGAACAATCCCGATCTAAAAGATGAAGACGTAGCGCAGATCCTCAGTTACATTAGAAAGGCTTGGAACAACAAGGCAGACTCTATAACAGCGAAGGAAGTGGCTGCAACGCGCGTTAAATATGCCGGTCGCGAAAAAGTGTTTACCATGGACGAACTGAAGAAAATCAAGTAGAGACGGTTTTTCATTTTATTTTACCCATAAACCTGTGCGATCGCCCAAGACACAGATGGAATGATCCGTTAATTTAGCGGGTTAACCGAATTCTAAGGTGGAGGGAACTTGTATTTAGTATTTTTTCATTCAATACTTTTGCAGCTATGCATTCCAAAAACGATAACTGGCCATGAAGCAACATGATTTTGTTTACCTGTTGGCCAGGCTACCCATTGCCTGGAGTATGTTCGGTCATGGTCTCGTGCGAATTCCCAAACTATCCGTTTTTAGTTCAGGCATGGTAAAGGCTTTTAGTCAATCTATTTTATCTGCGTCTGTAGTGCAGTCTTTTGCCTATGCACTCCCGTTTTTAGAATTACTGACCGGTCTTTTTATCATTTTGGGCCTTTTTACCCGGCAGTCATTGCTGGTAGGGTTCCTGATTATGATGTCTCTCATATTCGGCTCCTCACTGATCGAAGATTGGCAAAATGTTTTCGTCCAGATGATATACGCAGTATATTTTGTTCTGTTGATGCTATTTCTGTCTTACAATCGATACTCGGTCGATTATGTGATGACCAGGCGAAGATACAGGTACCGCTAATGGTCCGGTATATTGCTTCATCTGCCGATTGCAGCCACAGTGCATTAAATACTTTACCGGCACAGGGCCGTCCCTGTCTGAAAACATGCTATCGTTGATGAATAAGCGCATTTTCTCTGTTTTTATTCTGACCATTATCCTGAATTTCCAGCCTAATACATCAGCGGCTCAATCCACGCTGCTGACCCTTAAAGATGCCATAAAAACCGGCCTGGCAAATTTTGGAACCCTTAAGGCTAAGTCGAATTATATCGGTGCTGCAAAGGCGAATGTAGAAGCAGCAAGAAGGGAATATCTTCCTGATCTTACTCTTTCGCTGCAGCAGAATTATGGAACCATCAACGGCCAGTCCGGTCCGCTATTTGGTTACAGGGGACTTGCCGTCGCTTCCGCCGGACCCTCTCTTCAGAATCAGAACTGGAAAAGCGCTTTCGGGGCGCTTTATCTTGCAAATATCCAATGGGATTTCTTTTCGTTTGGAAGGATGAAGGAAAGGGTGAATGTTGCGAGTGCGGAACTTGCCCTTGACCGCCACGACCTGGAACAGGAAATATTTCAACACAAGGTGCGCATTGCTGCTGCCTATCTCAATCTGCTCGCCGCAAAAAGACTCTCCGGCTCACAGGAAAATAATCTCCTGAGGGCAGCCGGTTTGCAATTCGTGGTGCAGGCCCTGGCAAAAAATGGATTGATCGCCGGTGTAGATTCTTCACTGGCCAACGCCGAGGTTTCAGCTGGAAGAATTACACTCACCCGGGCAAAGGACTTTGAACAGGAACAGGCCGCAGAACTTTCCAGGCTTATGGGAATTACCGACCAGAATTTTGCGCTGGATACTTTTTTCGTAAACAGGATGCCTTCTTCGCTGGCGGATTCCATTATCCCGGGGGGAAGCAGGGTGGCGAACCATCCATTGCTTCAATTCTTTCAGAGCCGTGTGAACCTGAGTGATCAGCGGGCGACATATCTCCACAAATTTATTTATCCGACATTTTCCTTTTTCAGCATTTTACAGACGCGCGGCTCCGGCTTCGACTATAATTATGGTTTCCAGTTCCCTGATGCCTATACCACCAAATACTTCCCCGGAATTCAGCCGCATCGAGGGAATTATTTAACGGGTATCGGCGTGATCTGGAACCTTACCTCATCATTAAGAATACAACAGCAGGTCGCCGCCCAGAAATTTACCTCGAAGGCGTTGATGAATGAATCTGAAGTGATCGAAGGCCAACTGCAGAACCAGGTATTGCTAGCCAATGTACGACTGAAAAATGCATTGCAAAATTATCGGGAAGTACCCATCCAATTAAAAGCAGCAGCGGATGCCTACCTGCAAAAATCAGTTTTGTATAAGAATGGATTAAGCAATATCGTAGAAGTCACCCAGGCTTTATATGCCATCAACCGCGCAGAAACCGATCGAGATATTGTATATACCAATCTGTGGCAGGCCCTGCTGTTGAAAGCCGCTGCCATAGGCGACTTGGAACTTTTCATCAACCAATTATAAAAGCCTGTTCACGCAAAATACCAATAAGAAATGGGTTTAATCAAAAGTGCATTAAGGAGGCCAATAACCATTTTGGTGATCGTCGCAGGCGTGTGTTTTTTTGGTATTAATGCAGTCAGGAATATCAAGGTGGATATCTTCCCGGATCTCAATCTTCCGGTCATCTATATATCTCATCCTTTTGGCGGTTTCACGCCTACCCAGATGGAAGGTTATTTTGGTAAACAGTATGTAAACCTGCTGCTATATGTAGGTGGTGTAAAAAGTATCGAGACCAAGAATATCCAGGGACTAACGTTGATGAAGCTATCTTTTTATGAAGGCACAAATATGGCGCAGGCCGCGGCTGAGGTGACGGCTTTTACCAACAGGGCGCAGGCAATTTTTCCACCTGGCAGCCAGCCGCCTTTTATTATCCGGTTTGATGCGTCCACCCTGCCGGTGGGGCAGCTGGTGTTGAGCAGTCCGACCCGCACCAATAATGAGTTGTCTGATATGGCAAATGTTTATGTCAGGTCTTCCTTTACGTCGATTCCCGGTCTTGTTTCTCCCGCGCCGTTTGGTGGCAATACCCGAACAATCGTGATCAAGGTTAATCCACAGTTACTGAGGTCGCATAATCTTACCCCGGATCAGATCGTGGCGGCACTAAGAGAAAATAATCAGACATCACCTTCGGGGAATGTCAGGATCGGCAACCTTAATTATCTTACGCCTTCCAATACCACCATAAAAAACATCAAGGATTTTGAGAATATCCCTTTGTTTAAAGGTGGCGTCCAAACGCTTTTTATGCGCGACGTTGCCACGGTGGAAGATGGTGCCGATGTCACCTCCAGTTATGCCCTGATAAATGGTAAAAGATCTGTTTATATCGCTATCACAAAGTCTGCCACTGCCTCTACCTGGGAGGTGGTGCAGAATCTGAAGAAAGCCATCCCGCGCTTTCAGGCGCTATTGCCGGATGATGTGAAGCTCAGCTTTGAATTCGACCAGTCGGTTTATGTGATCAATGCGGTGAAAAGCCTGATCACCGAAGGATCCATCGGAGCCATACTGACGGGGCTCATGGTTTTACTGTTTCTTGGAGATCGTCGTGGAGCGCTGATCGTTATACTCACCATCCCGGCATCGCTGATCTCGGGCGTGTTGTTTCTCTATCTTTTTAAACAGACGATTAATATCATGACCCTTAGCGGTCTTGCCCTCGCCATCGGGATATTGGTGGACGAATCGACGGTAACGATCGAGAACATACACCAGCACCTCGATCTCGGGAAACCAAAATCCCTGGCAATCTGGGATGCCTGTAAAGAAATTGCTTTTCCGAAATTGCTTATCCTGTTCTGCATCCTCGCCGTGTTTGCCCCGGCGCTTACCATGCAGGGCATCCCGGGTGCCCTTTTTCTTCCGCTTGCGATGGCCATAGGCTTTTCCATGATCACCTCTTACCTGCTTGCGCAAACTTTTGTGCCCATCATGGCCAACTGGCTAATGAAAAGCCACTATGAAACGCCAAAGGGCGGCGTTGCGCTTACGGATGAACAGGAGTTTCGTAAATCGGCTTTAAGCAAAGGATCGCAGTCTGACACCTGGGATCAAAAAAAGGCCCTGATAGAGCATCCGCAGGGTAAGCCGACCCGGTTTGATAAATTCAGGTCACGCTACCTGCGTTTTCTGAACAGGATGCTTCCTTACCGGAGAATTATCGTGGCGACTTATATCATCCTGATCGTTGGCGTTTGTGCCTTAATGTTCAATATGATCGGTAAGGACGTTCTGCCGAAAGTGAATTCAGGCCAGTTCCAGGTAAGGCTTCGCGCCCCTGACGGCACCCGCATCGAGAGAACAGAAGCCAAGCTCGTCGCAACACTTCATCTGCTGGAAGAACTGGTGGGCAAGAAAAATATAAAAGTGACATCGGCTTTTGTAGGTTCGCACCCCGGACAATTTTCCACGGGCCCTATCTATCTTTTTATGGCTGGTCCGCAGGAAGCCGTACTTCAGGTGAATTTGGCGGACGACTACAAGGTAAATCTCGATGACCTGAAAGAGCGTTTACGCAAGAAGGTTAAACAGGAAATTCCCGATCTTAAATTATCCTTCGAACCAATCGAATTGACGGACAAGATCCTTAGCCAGGGTTCGCCTACTCCAATCGAAATCAGGGTGTCGGGTAAAAATAAAAAACTCAACGAAGAGTATGCATTGAAAGTAGTGGACAAACTGCAGAAAATAAAGTCGCTGCGGGATGTGCAAATAGGGCAGGCGATTCACTATCCCGCGATAAATATCAATATCGACAGAACCCGTGCGGCACAATTGGGTGTGTCACTTTCGGATGTCTCCCGCTCGCTGACGGCGTCTACTTCATCATCGCGGTACACCGACAAAAGTGTGTGGATGGATGAAAAGGTAGGCCTGGGTTACAGCGTTCAGGTTGAAGTGCCTGAATACGATATGGCGAGCATGGATG
>JBDTEB010000152.1:0-6735 GCA_039922795.1 Chitinophagaceae bacterium | reverse complement strand
CAGGGAAACGGGTCTCGATTATACCGACAAAATCGTACGCCCGCTCACAAGAACAAAGATTCGTGATAATGCGGTTTACTATGATGCCGTGGCATTATATTCTACCCGTCGCAATGAATTTCAGCAGCGGATAGTTAAAGATATAAGTTCCGATTTCGCCCGTCGGGGTTTGGTGCTTGAGCAACTGCTGATCAGGAACATCACCCTTCCGCAGGCGGTCAAAACTTCCATAGAACAAAAGATCAGTGCGGAGCAGGATGCGCAGAAAATGCAGTTTGTGATTCAGAAAGAAAAACAGGAAGCGGAAAGAAAGCGGGTTGAAGCGCAAGGTATCGCCGATTACCAGCGCATCATCAGCGAAGGATTAACCGACAAGCAACTGCAATACGAAAGTATTAAGGCGCAACTTGAACTGGCGAAATCTGCAAACAGCAAGGTGATTATTATGGGTAGGGGTAATACCCCGGTGATTCTGGATACAAAAAATTAGCGCGGCGGTATTGGCTCAAAAAGCGGTGGAAGAATTGAGGTTACGAAGCACTTACATTATCCATGAGGGAATTTTCCTTTCCAGGTTCTGAATAAAAACCTCAGTAGTAAAAACAGACTCACGAAAAACCAGGCGTAGAAAATATAATTACCCACTGTTGGTTGATCATGAAAAAACATCCAGCCGCCAAATATGCCGATCGTCATGTTGAGGATAAGCCATAACAGGGCTGCACCGATTGAAAACATCACTTTCTGCAAAAAAGCCTGCACTTCCGGTTCAAATCCCATAGTTTATTTATTACATTTCTACGGCAGCAAAAGTTTCTCGAAGTCGGTTGAATCTCCATTGAACACATTAAAATCGACTCGATTAAGAATGCCATTCACCCTGCCCAGTTCGCTATGCTGCCAGAAGGCCCAGTCACGGGTGACCCTTGGCCTGTCGGTCTGCAGATAGTGCGCCACCCATAACGGATACTCATCGAAATAAGTTTTGAGATAGTGATTGTAAAAATCAACATTGGTATAGATGATTGGTTTCACTCCGTAATAGTCTTCCGTTGTTTCAACGAATTCCTTCATATTTTTGCGCAGCTTGTCTGCGGACACGCCATACGTTTGCTCCACATCTATCACCGGGGGAAGATCGCCGCGTTCAAGTTCAACGGTTCGTATAAAATTTTCGGCCTGCGCCTTTCCACTTTTTGTCGCCAGAAAAAAATGATAGGCGCCTCTGGTCACCGCCGCCTCTCTGGCGTTTTTCCAATTCCTGTTGAAATATTTATCCGTATTGTTTAGTCCTTCCGTTGCTTTAATGAATGCGAAATTAATCCCGATCTCATCGACCTGCATCAACCTTACCTCATCCCAGTCAATAATACTTTGATGACGACTGACATCGATCCCGTGGATAGGAAAATTTGCGGGGATCTCGATACCGAATGCTGCATAACGAATAAAATGCGGCCTTTTCCTGTTCCAGAGCCACACGGCCAGGATACAAAGCAACACGAGCAGCGATATCATGATTGCAGTGCGGGTCGTGGTGCTTTTATTTTTTCTGGAAGCCATAAATTGCCGGTAAAGATATTCCCGAAGCTGTAGTTTATCTTAAATTTGACCAAAATCAGGACAGATTGCTGAAATCCTTTCACCAGAGATCACACGTAGAAGCCGGATGCGATGAAGCCGGAAGAGGTTGTTTTGCAGGACCTGTATTTGCTGCCGCAGTCATCCTCCCAAAAAAATTCCGACACCCACTGCTGAACGATTCCAAACAATTGAAAGAAACGGAAAGAGACGAATTGAAGCCTGTAATCGAAAATGAGGCCATTGCCTATGCAGTCGCGATGGTAGATGTGGAAGAAATCGATAAGATCAATATCCTGCGTGCCTCGTTGAAAGCCATGCATATGGCTGTAGGAAGTTTGCGGGTGATGCCTTCACTTTTATTGATCGATGGAAATTATTTTACGCCATATCAAAGCATCCCTCACAAATGTTTTATCAAAGGAGATGGGAGATATGCTGCCATAGCAGCCGCCAGCATACTGGCCAAAACATACCGTGACGCTTACATGAAACGGTTGCATGAGGAATTTCCATATTATGCGTGGCAGTCCAATAAAGGTTATGGAACCATTGAACACCGCAAAGCGATCGGATCGCATGGGATCTGCAAACATCACCGCCGGAGTTTTAATATGTCTTCAACTGTTAAGTACATGGAGCTTGTGCCTGTAGAAGAAACAACAACCGGTTGACTGACGGCAGGACGAACGTGTTTATTTTCTACATCGATTGTACTTCATCCCATGCCCCGAGCCCCTGCCGCAAAAGAACAGGCGGATCCACCGTACAGTCGATTACAGTTGACGGAATCATTCCACCCATACCACCATCAACCACTATGTCTACAAGATTTTTGAAATTCTCATACATCAGGTCTGGATCCGTATATTCTTCCACCATTTCCCCAGGCAAAGAAGCGCTTAGAATCGGGTGATCGAGTTCCCGGATGATCGTGAGGGCGGTTTTGTTGTCGGGGATTCGAAGACCTATCGTTTCCTTTTTACTCTTGAGCAGCTTGGGGACCTGTTTGCTGGCAGGAAGAATAAACGTGTAAGGTCCGGGAAGAAAACTTTTCAGCATCCGGTACAATGGAGTGGAAATACTTTTTGTGTACATGCTCAGATCGCTGAGATCGTTGCAGATAAAGGAGAGCTGGGCTTTCAGGGGATCCACCTGTTTAATTCTGCAAATACGTTCTATGGCTTTTTGAGCAAGGATGCTGCATCCAAGACCGTATATGGTATCTGTAGGGTAAATGATTACTCCGCCGTCGCGAAGGCACTCAACAATCGTTTTGATGTTACGGGGCTGTGGATTCTCCGGATGCACATGTAAAAGCATACTCATAAAGTTGAAAAGGCAATCCCTGTGCCTGAGCGGCGAATTGCACCGAATATAATGCGATAACAGTATTTTTGCCGTGAAAATTTTCTTATATGCAGCTGGCGCCGATAGACAGATTCGAATCCATTGATCCTTCCGATTTTCAAAATAACTATTATAGCAAGTATAAACCAGTGGTACTTACCGGGATGGCGAAAAGCTGGCCTGCCTATTCAAAGTGGAACTGGAACTACTTTAAGGAAATCATTGGTGATGTGGAAGTTGGCGTTTATAATAACGTGAAAAGTGACGCCTATACTCCTGTAAATAAGGCGGATGCTTATATGAAGTTTGGGGAATATCTTGATATGGTGCAAGCCGGTCCAGTAGAATTGCGCATCTTTCTCTTCAACCTGTTTCAGCATGCACCAAAACTCATTCACGACTTTTCCTGGCCGGATGATCTGATGAAAGGTTTTGTGAAACGCTACCCGATGCTTTTCACCGGCGGACAAGGCTCTGTTACCCATATGCATTTCGATATCGATCTCTCTCATATTCTGCATACTCAGTTCATGGGCAGGAAGCGCGTATTGCTTTTTCCACATGAAGAGCAGTACAAGCTGTATCGCAAACCGTGGGAAGTGATGAGCTTCGTGAATTTTGAAAAATATTTCGACAAAGAAAACAACAAGATCGATCTGAACAAGTTTCCCGCCGTTACGCTCGCAAAAGGATACGAAGTGATTCTGGATCATGGTGATACGTTGTTTATGCCGGCGGGGTACTGGCATCACATGGAATACCTGGACAGCGGTTTTGCCATGAGCCTTAGAGCAATGCAAGCCTCTTTCTCAGGAAAACTGAAAGGTGTATGGAATCTCGTAGGTATGAGAAATATCGATACTATGATGAAGAAGACCGCTCCGGAATGGTGGTACAATTATAAAAGGGAAAAAACTTTCGAAGCGGCTGCCAAACAACTGGTGATCGCAAAAAGGTAAATAAAAGATTCAGTAGCTGGCAGGTACGCGGTAATCATAAACTCGCAGACTTTGGTTTTTTTAGGAAACAGGATCTAATCGTATAAATACTCTTTTGTTCGTAGTAAGTTAAAAAAAACTAAAAATAATATTGCTTTCTATCGAAACAGTCTTTACTTTTAACATCGTTTACACATCGAGCCGTTTTATCCTTCGTGCCGTTCTCAGTTAATCCAATTCTCCGAAACTCTACCATCCAAATACCTGATCTTAAGGGACAATCTATTTAGATCCTGTTTTACTTTTTAAGTAATTCGAATTTTTTTGCAATGAGCTGAACAGCGGGAAGGGATTTCCTGGCTATCTCAGTTAAGTTTTAGACGATCATATTTAAACATTATCATAAACCTCTTTCTTTTTGTGGTTTCAGAGGTAAGCACAGGCCGGCGATTTCTATCGTCGGCATTTTTTAAAGCATTTACAAAATACTTTTTACTAGAAAATATTCAATTATAGTTTATAACTCTATCCGAACGCATTGTAAACCTGAATACAAATAATGTTTGTCCAGAGTATCTCCGGAAAAGTCTTATTTCAAAAACCGGTTTAAGTTTTTCTTTTTGTGGTTTCAGAGGTAAGCACAGGCCGGTGATTTTTATCACTGGCATTTTTTATTGCAGAACTTGCGTTGGATCTGTTAGTAAAAGCCTGACTATTAATAAGAGTGTGTACATTAAATGGCACCCACAGATGACGCAGAACAGAGGGTCAATAGCTTATTGCCATGTGCACTTAACTAATCGTCCAGGTTTCTCTCCCTCTAAGCAACGAATCCAGATTTCCCCTTCCTTTCGTCGATTGCACTTCTTCAATTTGCATGGCCATTACGTCTTCATAACATGCTCTTTCTTCTGCATAGAAAACGCCGAAGGGACGGGGAAGATGCTGCTCTTTTGACGGATCGTCAAACATTCTTACGAGTGCCTGTGCTTTGTAGAAGTCTTTTTCATCGTGAATCCATAGGTCATTGATGCCGTACTGGTCGCCGATCTCAACGACTACGGGTCTGAATCCATCGATACGGATACCTTTATTCTTCTGGCTTCCGAATACCAGTGGCTGACCATGCTCAAGGAAGAGAACCTCTTCAGGTTTTGACGATTTTTCAGTGAAGATCTCAAAAGCGCCATCATTAAAAATATTGCAGTTCTGATAAATCTCAAGAAATGATGCACCCTTGTGTGCATGACTTCTCTTCAGCATTTCCTGCAGGTGTTTCGGATCGCGGTCCATACTGCGGGCGATATAGGTTGCATCGGCTCCCAGGGCAAGGGCCAGGGGGTTGAACGGATGATCGATACTGCCATAAGGCGTGGATTTGGTAATCTTGTTCTGCTCTGATGTTGGCGAATATTGACCTTTGGTGAGCCCATAGATCTGGTTGTTGAAGAGCATGATGTTCACATCGAAATTCCTTCTCAGCAAGTGGATGGTGTGGTTGCCGCCGATGCTCAATCCGTCGCCGTCACCGGTCACGATCCAAACGCTCAGTTCGGGTCTTGCGGCTTTTAATCCGCTGGCAATGGCCGTAGCTCTTCCATGAATGGAGTGCATGCCATAGGTATTCATATAATAAGGAAACCGGCTGCTGCATCCAATCCCTGATATAATGACAATATTTTCTTTTGGTAAGCCCAGGGTGGGCATAATCTTCTGAACCTGCGCGAGTATCGAATAATCTCCACAGCCAGGGCACCAGCGAACTTCCTGATCCGTCGCGAAATCTTTCGCTGTCAGCAGGGGTTTTTGCTCTACTATCGTTTCACTCATGATAAAATTTTCAGATGCAAAGTTATTTCATTAAAAGCAGCCTGCAAATTGGAAGCCGGGGTTGAGTTTACGAGAAACGGAAATTGGAGAAAGGGTCTCAGATATCCACATCCCAGCGGCAAAGTCTCTGTAAACAATGCTTAAAACGAACATTCTCTGTCGATTCTACACGGCGCGGTGCTGCCGCAGAAAACGGTAGGCCAGCCAGGTACTTACCAAAATAAGGATCGCGCCGGCAAGAAATGGAGCCCCAGGGAATATTATCGGGGCATCTGGTCTGGTGAACTTTGCAAACAATGTCGTCATCATCGGCGGACCAATAATCGCTGTCATACTCATGAGGCTGGTCAATCCGCCCTGCAGTTCGCCTTGTTCATTCTTCGGAACATTCCCCGAGATGATCCCCTGGAGCGCCGGGCCGCAAATACCGCCCAGAGAATAGGGTATGATGAAAGCAAACATCATCCATCCTTTCGTCGCAAAGGCAAAAAGGATGAGACCCACCGCATAACATATCAGTCCCGCATAAACGCTTTTTTCATTTCCAAGCTTGGGGATGATAACACGTATCAGACCGCCCTGGATAATGGCTACCATGATACCCACAAAGCCCAGCGAATAACCAACCATGGCTTCATTCCAATCAAACTTCTCCATATTGTAGTAAGGCCAGGTACTCTGAACAGCATGTGAAGCGACATAAATAAGCACCAGCGAGGCCACCAGGCCGGTAACGGCAGGGTATTTTTTCAGATGAAGCAGTGCACCCAGCGGATTGGCCCTCTTCAATTGAAAAGGTCTTCTGTGTTCTTTGGACAGCGATTCGGGAAGAACAAAAAACCCATAAAGCGCGTTGAGAAGGCTTAATCCCGCCGCAGCGAGAAATGGCACCCTCGATCCAAACTGGCCGAGTAGTCCACCAGCTACCGGACCGATGATAAACCCGATGCCAAATGCGGCTCCGATTAATCCAAAGTTTTGCGCCCGTTTTTCCGGCTCACTAATGTCGGCGATATACGCAGAAGCCGTGGTAAAA
>JBDTEB010000151.1:0-6021 GCA_039922795.1 Chitinophagaceae bacterium | reverse complement strand
AATATTGCTGACATCGTTGCTTTTAAAACTGCGCTTGACTTTATCAGCAGATTAGGGAAAGATATAATTCGCGAACACGAAAATAAATTGCTGTATTACGCAACCTCGCAACTCGAAAGAATACCAGGGTTGAGGGTTGTAGGCAGGGCCAAGGAAAAAGTGAGCGTGCTGTCATTTGTGATTGACGGAGTTCATCCCCAGGATCTTGGAATATTGCTGGATAACCGGGGCATCGCTGTTCGTACCGGTCATCATTGTACGCAGCCCGTTATGGATTTTTATAAAATTCCTGGTACAACACGTGCTTCCTTTGCGGTGTATAACACGATGGAAGAAATCGACCAGCTGGTACTTGGACTACAAAAAGCGGTGAAACTACTATTGTAAGATGGAAAGGACAAGAACAATAGAAGAGGCAGAGACGGAAATTATCGAAGACTTTTCGATGTTTGATTCCTGGGACGATAAATATGAATACATTATCGACCTTGGGAAAAATCTCGAAAAACTTGAACCGGAGCATAAGCTGGATATCAATAAAGTACGCGGATGTCAGTCATCAGTATGGCTGGTTGCAGAGTTTCGTGATGGCAGGGTTTATTTCAAAGCCGAAAGTGATGCAATTATCGTGAAAGGCCTGATCAGTATGCTTATCAGGGTGCTTTCCGGGGCAACGCCAGAGGAGATCATCGAGGCGAAACTTAAGTTTATTCGGGAAATAGGCATGACAACGCACCTGGCACAAACGCGGTCGAATGGATTGTTGTCGATGGTAAAGCAGATGAAAAATTTTGCTCTTGCATTTAAATTACAAAATTCAACAATTACAGAGCCATGAGTGACGAAGCATTAAAACAGAAGGTGGTCGAATGTCTGCATACTATCTTCGACCCTGAAATTCCCGTAAATATTTACGAACTGGGATTAATATACGAGATTGATATTTTGCCGATAAATAATGTACAGATCGTCATGACGCTTACCTCTCCTGCTTGTCCGGCAGCGCAGACGATCCCTGTGGAAGTGGATCAGAAAGTAAAGCAGATTGAAGGAGTAAATGATGTGCATGTTTCGGTAACATGGAATCCGACCTGGAATAAAAGTATGATGTCAGAAGTAGCAGCTCTTGAGCTGGGAATGCTTTGATTTTTAAAAAATAATTATGAAAATTACCGCTCAGGAAGAATATGGTTTGCGCATCCTGGTAAGAATTGCCGGATGTAATGATAAGGGCGGTATGAGCATTCCTCAACTCAGCGCCGCTGAGGGAATAACCAATACATACGTAGCCAAACTTACCCGCCTGTTAAGAATGGAGGGGTTGATCAATAGTACCCCCGGCCTTAAAGGCGGATATCTGCTGGCCAAACCTGCGACTGAAATTATCATTAACAATGTGTTGAAAGCGTTGGGTGGGTCTTTGTATGATAATAATTTTTGCGCTGCTCATGCCGGTATGCTGAAATTATGTACCCATTCAGTTGATTGCTCCACCAGGTCGCTGTGGCAGATGGTGCAGTTTACCGTGGATAACCTTTTAAACAAGATCACTCTTCACGACCTGGTAAACCCTGAGAATGATTCTGCCAACTATCTGGCTCAATTCCTGGAAAATCGGGTGCCGGTTTAATTGGTTTTTATTCTACCCCGTTAATGCAGCAAAGTCGCAGACACGCGCCTGATCCCTGCTTTAGCGGTAATCGTTATTTATTTCCACCCAATATCCGTCAGGATCTTTCAGATAGATCTGTTTGATGCCATCTACCCGGGTTGTTTGCATTTTATTCTCCCCCTTAAGGTTTTCAAAATCAATATTGTATTTTTTGAGGCGTGTAATCATGTCATCCATAGATGCAACGCTAAAGCATAGATGCGCGTTCTTTTCATGTGCAACTGCTTCTTTTATTCCTGATATTACATGAAACTGCCCGGTCTCACCAAGTCTGAACCAGGTATGACGACCGTCATGAAACGGCTCGGGGATGGTATCGATTTGAAGAATATCACGGTAAAACACAGTGGCTTTCTCAAGATCAACCACGTAAATCGCCATGTGATTGAATTTGGCGGGCTTGCGCTGAGCGGTTGCGGTAAAACCGGCAAACAAAAGAACAAGCGTGACTAGTTTAAGCAATGCGGCTTTGATTTTCATCATCCAATGTACGTTAATAGTCCATCTGCTAAAAATGAAATTGAACAGCGGCCCTTGGCCTTGGGAAACTCAGATTTTGATCATGCCCCGCGATACTTTAACTTCAATATTTAAGCGATTGCCATTGGTAATTGTCCAGCAAAATTACAGGCAGATGATAAAGATTGGTGAATACAACGACTTAAAAGTAGTGAGAATCGTGGAGTTCGGAGTTTATCTCGATGACGGGGCCGAAGGGATCTTACTTCCGAAACGGTTTACCCCTGAAGGATTAAAAATAGAAGACACCGTCAGGGTTTTTCTTTATCACGATGGTGAAGACAGACTGATCGCCACAACGCAGGAAGTGAAAGGTACTCTCGGCGAGATTGTGAAAATGAAAACGGTCAATGTAACTCCCCAGGGAGCTTTTATGGATTGGGGCTTGATGAAGGACCTGTTCGTACCCAAATCGAAACAACTGGTCGGCATGAGGGTAGGAGGTGAGTATATGGTGCAGGTTTACCTTGATGACAGAACAGGCAGGCTGGCTGGTACAGAAAAATTTGAACAATCAATCAGCAACGAAAACCTCGATGTAAAAACTCTTGATCCCGTAGACCTGCTTATCTATCGTAAAACAGAAATCGGGTATGTGGTTATTATCAATAACAAATATACCGGATTGCTGCATTTTAATGAAGTATATCGCGATATTAACATTGGTGACAAAATCAATGGGTTTGTAAAAACTATCCGTCCCGATAACAAGATCGATGTGGCAACGGGCGTGTCCGGGTATCAGCGCGTTGATGATGCTTCGCAAAAAGTTCTCGACCTGCTTTCACAAAATAATGGTTACCTCCCGTACAATGATAAATCGGATCCCGGGGCCATCTATTCCTTTTTCGGAATGAGCAAGAAAACATTTAAAATGACTACCGGAAAGTTATTCAAACAACAAAAGATCATATTTACGCAAACCGGAATCCAGCTTATGCTCGAAGAATAAAATCTGTTTTAATATATCACTGATTGACAGCATCCCGATGCCCCGGCAAGGAGTTAAATCTTCAAATACTTATCGGGGACCTCAGCTAAATCCCTCCTGAAGATAAGGTTTACATTTAATATTCTTTTACCACGATGTCTGCCGGAAGTTTTTTGCTGAATGCTTTGAGGTTGGCTCTCAGTTTATCTGCTTCCGCAGGATCGATGGCATAGAAACTTACCTTGGTGTCGCCCAACATGAAACTGTAGGAAACTTCCCAGGTACCCGCTTTTTGCCAGTTCTTATATAGGTCTTCGGTGAACCAGCTGTCATAGATTATCGCAATGGATGCATTCTTTTTGTGAACCAGGGTATCGAGAAAGGCATCGTTCCAATAGTGACCCTTTCTTGCCCTGGTTACTTCATTGCTGCCAAGTCCCCAGAGATCGATCATCTGCACATCGGCGAGATAACTGATGGCCCCAATATCATTTGCCGCTATCGCTTTCCCATCATAATATTCTTTTACAAAAAGCCCCATCTGGTATTGCTGTTCGTAAATATTATAGGTTGAACGGATATAATTTCTCAGGGCATTCATTCCACGGAGGGGAAGATTAAAAGTTAAAAGTAACGCGATCGCCCCGATCAGAAGATAAATGCGATCTGTGCCTGGCTTCCTGTTTTTAAACCATTCAAAGAAAAGTATCAGCAGGTGAAATGCACCAAGTACGATCAGGTATGCTTCATAACGATAGAACCATCCAAACCCTCCGAAAACGGAATGAAGTAAACCGCTGATGACGAAAATGCCAAGGATGTAAACAGTTCTGTCGATTTCTTTCTTTCGTAATTTGTCGAGGAGAATAAAGAGCGCGATCACGATCAGACCGCTAATACTCGCTGCCACTTCCAGCATCGCCAATCCTCCATTCAGCAATTGTTTATAGTTATCCCTGACCTTGATCTGGATGGAGTTTGGAATAAAAAATCCACCATGACTTACAGCGTATAACCCAAACAACACAAGCGGAGCGGCACTTGCGGCACCAATGATTATCATTGCGCCGAATCTTTTACGAAGCAGTAGAAGTCCGCAAACCGAAACCACTATAAAACTATTTTCATAACGCGTGAAGGTCATTAGTGCTCCCCATAATGCGGCGATCCAGATCTGCGACGATCTGGTTTGAGGGTTGGCAAGTACATTTGCTGCAGCGTGCACAAATAATAAACTGAAGGCAATCTGGAAAGTATGTTCCATGCCGAGGGCCGAGAGCGAAGGTATCGCACCGACGAAAAGAGTGATAATAATAATCGCTGATTTTTGCACTACAGATAAGCTGGTGTACCTGTTGAGCTCTGTCTGCATGGCGCCGATGATGATAAATGATCCAAACAATGCGAGCAGGAGGGGCAGGTAATCCTTTACGCCAAATAGCCTGATCATCATGGTGAGAAGACCGGTAAATAATGGTGAGGAGGAAGTGGACACCCATTCATTTGCCGACACGCCCCAGTTCCCATGAAGCGCTGCATTTTTTGCTACGGCAAGATGGATGAAAGTGTCATCCAGCGGATAGCAGAAAACATGATTGGTTTTTTTCAGGGTGATGTATTCCAGGATGGCTACAATTGCCAGAAGGAAAATACTGCCGATAACAAAAGGAGAAAATTTTTTCATAGGGGATAGGGTCGGGTATAGTGAAATGGACAGGTTGGGGATCAGAAAAAATCCACCTGTGACTCGTCGAAATCGTATTTTGATAATTTGATCAGGATGCCCAAAGCTGAATAGTAAAACAGGATCAACGGGTATTGTGATATGGCAATCTGTGAATATTGTCCAACGATAAGGGCAAACATACAGGAGGTGAGTGCTATAGACACATTTCTGATGGTAAAGCTTCTTGACTTGTGAAAGGTATTCAGCCCGGTTTTGAGGATGAAAAAATATAGCCCCAGGTTTAATGCAAAGCCGATCCATCCCTGTTCCAGCAGGATCTTCAGGTAGCCGCTGTCGGGGGGGAAGCCCGCTAACTGATGTGCGGGGCTATAAAGTTCCCCTTCGCCTCCGCTGGTATTAAGCCCCCCGCCCATGGGATGTGCCCTGATGTAAGGCTGAATTTTATGGCGGTTGATGTCTCGTAATTTGGCCGAAGGATCACTGGATCCTGCAAAGGTGCTTTTCGCCCGGATGACTACCGGGTGATTTTTCAGCGGACCAAAAAATAGGAAAGCCGATATCATACTGGCAGCGATCATCAGGTAAACCGTTCTTTTTTCATTGATTGTAAATAGACAGTAAGCGAAAAGTCCGGCGATGATCATCAGGTTGCAGGTTCTGGTTCCTGAATATATTGACCCCAGGAAAAGAAAAGCTGTGATCACATAAAGGGTATATTTCAGCAGCGGGCGATTTGAACGCAGGGCAACGATCAGGGTGAACAGGCCGAAGGTAACACAGATGATTCCGAAGGCTGCAGGGTCAGTAAGGAACGAGAATTTCCGCAGGAAACCTCCCTGGAAATATGACAACCTCAGCGAGCTGTTGCCCTGGATCCACGCAGTTTCAAAGTTGGCAAGTCCGAACCATTGTTGCTTCACACCATAGAGTGCAATAATAAATGCAAGAATCACCCAGAATTTAAGATAGAATTTTATTTTCTCGAACGAATTAAGCAATATGAAGGTGATGTAAAAGAAGAGAAGATAACTGATCTGCTTACGTACGAAAAAGAACCAGGCAACCTTCGTATTAACAGCTTCCGGGTTAAATAATTCCAGGCCATAGTAAACGAAAACCGCAGCCAGGCAAATGAATATGGGGCTTTTTATAAGATAGGCAGATTCCTTTCTTACATTAAAAGACCGGCCAAGTACCGAAGCGATAAGCAGG
>JBDTEB010000150.1:0-4009 GCA_039922795.1 Chitinophagaceae bacterium | reverse complement strand
CACTTATGCGTCTATCAAACCCGTAATGATCGTTTTACACTGGACGGCAATTCCCACTCTCGAAGCTTCTTTTGATGAAATGAATCCGCCCGCTCTTGTGGGCAAGCGACCAGATCTGGTTAACGCCAGTAGTCTGAATGTGGCCTCCCAGTTCCTGATCGACAGGGACGGTATGATTTTCAGGCAACTTCCCGATACGGCCTTCGCCCGGCACACGATCGGGTTAAATTATTGCGCGATCGGTATCGAGAATGTTGGTAGCGATAAAGATTTGCTGACGGAAGCTCAGCTAAAAGCAAATGCTGAGCTGGTAAGATATCTTGCCAAAAAATATCCCATCAAATATCTGATCGGACATTATGAATACAAACAATTTATACATCACCCGCTCTGGAAGGAATGGGATCCCAACTACCTCACGCAGAAAACTGATCCCGGTATTGTATTCATGCAAAAGATCAGGGAGGAACTGAAAGATCTTAGACTGCTGGGCGCTCCGGCAGTAAAGTAACTGGTGCGAATCCATCCCGCAGACAGGAATCATGATGGCGTCTAATTTGTATTAACGGGATGATGGAGTATTTATTTAATTTGATGTAAATCTGCTTGTTTGCCCGAGGATTTGACAAAAAATGAGTCATTCTTGCTTGCCCAGGTTGCCAGAGGCGACAATGGAGCCTTTTCTCATTTATATAAAAAGTACAGCAACGAACTATACGCATTTTTATTCAGTCTCACCCAATCCAGGGAAGACGCTGAAGACGGGGTACATGATATATTCCTGTCTGTTTACACTCAAAGACAGTCTCTTACCGGTATCAGGGATTTCAAGGCCTATCTTTTTAGATCTGCCAAAAATTATTTTATCAATCTGATACGGAAAAATTCAAAAACAAAACTTACAGGAGATATCGATGATTTTCCGGAGTCTGGGCAGAATTTTACAGAGGAGACATTTGATGGCAGAAATTTTAATGAATTCCTGGAAAATGCAAAAAAAGATCTTCCTGAGCAACAGCGGATTGCGTTCTCACTAAGCCGCGATGGGGGTCTCGGCATTGCCCAGATTGCTAATGAAATGGATCTCTCTCAAAGTACAGTAAAGGAGCATGTTTCGAAAGCTTTAAAAACACTTAGAAAAAAATACCATCACTATATAAATCCTGGCCTGATCCTCTTTTTCGGACTGCTGTTTCGCTTATAATAAAATATTTTCCAGGGCACCCGTACTTTTCTTTTGGTGAATTGTCTTCTCTGCAGGATGCCTTATCAGTTAGACTGAATCCCATAACCTCATCTTCTCAGTGTGCATACCAGGCTAAAATATTTATTGGAAAATTATCTTCAAAACACCGGTACGGTGAAGGAGAAAGCAGAGTTTGACGAATTAATTCAGGATTCCTCGAATGAAGCACTTCTGTTAAGTCTTTTGGAAGATAAATGGAAGCTTAATGATTTTAGTCCTAAAGAGATCAACCAGAGCCGTTCCAGTGAAATATTAAAAAATATTATCGAGTCGGATATAGTTGATATCGCAACGCCGGCAGAAACTGTTCGCATGATTCCCTGGTGGCGAATATCAGTAGCCATTATACTTATCCTGTTGTGTGTGACTGGTGCTTACCTCTATTTTTCCAGTACAGAAAATGCCATCGGGGATTCATTTGCGAAAAAGGAAAATGTTAGCGAGGATGTTTTACCGGGCACTCACAGTGCCACATTGCAGTTTTCTGACAAGCGAAAGATTAAACTGAAAGGTATATCGGTGGCCAACCTGGGCAAGGAAGGCAATGTTGCTCTCGGTGTTGTAGATGAGGCACTTGAGTATTCCACGACACTTGAGAATGACCATAATCCCGCGGGCGAAAGATATAACACCCTCTCAACGGCAAATGGTCAGAATTATGCGCTGAAATTGTCAGAAGGCACGAAAGTGTGGCTGAATGCGGGTTCTTCCATTACCTATCCTGTTAGTTTTACCGGTAAGTACCGCAGCGTGCAAATTACAGGCGAGGTAGAGTTCGAGGTTACAAAAAATGCAGCGATGCCTTTCAGCGTTGAGGTATCTAGTGATAAAAAAGGTCAGGATCTGACTGTTCAGGTATTGGGAACACATTTTACCATCAATGCTTACCCGGGCGAGTCGACTGTAAAGACGATCCTGCTGGAAGGTTCCGTGCTGATGATCAGTGGGTCAAGACAATTGAAAATCAAACCTGGTCAGCAGGGATCATTAGATTCAACGGGAGAATTGGAGGTGAAGGATCTTCCTAATGCTGATAAAACTGCCGATCTCAAATCTGGACTTTTCTCGTTTAAAAATGATGACATCAAGTCGGTACTCAGAGACATTGCAAGATGGTATGACGTTGAGCTGGTATACGAGGGAAATATAAAGGCGACCAGTTTTTCGGGAAGCATACAGAAAAGCCTCTCGCTCAATGCGGTAATTAAAAAACTGGACACGTATGTGCACCTTAAAATAGAAGACAAAAAACTGATCGTGACTCAATAATCTTTTCTCTTGGAACCTTAACCTTAAACCTTGTCCTTAGTGCAACGCCATTACCGTGAAAACGTTGATGGCGTTTTTTTTTGGCAAGGTTTTTTGGAATCCAACTATTCTTCCGTCGATCCGGCGCGAATTCGTATTTTTAATTAACAATTTGTTTTCAATCGATTGCGATGGTTTAAAACAGTTGATGTATTGCCTGAATGGATATCACGTGCTGCCTGTTACCCACGACAGGGCATCCGGAATCCTCCAGGATTAAGTAAGAAACTTGTGAATCGGATTGATTTACGTCCGTTAATCCCTGATTATTAGCGTTTAGAATGTCGTAAATGATGCGGAACTGCTTATTAATTGCTTTATTGTGTTTGTGGGTGTCTTCTATTGCTGCGCAATCGGATGCAAGGAGCGAGTTGCCACCATCATCCCAAATTACCTTTTCGCGTAAGAACGTAAGTCTGGAGAAAATCATTTCGGTGATTGAGAGTCAGACGGAATACGTTGTCTTTTACTCACCCCAGGACCTTCAAAAGGCTGGAAAGGTGACAGTGAATGTCAAAGGAGCAACTGTGCAGCAATTTTTAAATTTATGTCTCGCAAACCAGCCCTTCACCTTTAGTGTTGATGACAGATCCATCGGGCTCGAATACGATCCATCAATCATTCTTGTTGGAAAGGAAATTCCGAGAGCTCCATTTAAAATGGTAAAAGGGATAGTCGTTGACTCGGCTCGGAATCCCATTGCCGGAGCAACGATTTCTGTAACCGGAACCCATAAAACTTTCTCCGCCTCTAAAACTGGCGGATTCAAAATTAGTGTGCCCGGGAGGACCAGGGAGATCGAAATTTCTGCTATAAACTACAACTTAACGTCTCTTTTTATCAAGGCGGGGGATGTTGACTTCGGGAAAATTATCCTTGGGCCAAAGCCGGTAGTTCAGGAACAGCCAACCATCGTAATCGGGTACGGTAGCCAAAAGAAATCGGACATTACCGGCTCCATTTCTGTCGTCAACAAAAAAGAGATAGGAGACAGGACAGGCAGGGAAATCATTGGCCTGCTAGCCGGGAAAATTCCAGGCGTCGATGTTTCAGGGAGCGCTATCCGAATCCGTGGTACAACGTCTTTTAATTTTACTGAGCCCTTAATAGTTATTGATGGCTTCCTGGGAGGCAGCCTGAGTAACGTGAATCCCAACGACGTCATGAACATGGAAGTGCTTAAAGATGCCTCATCCACGGCTATCTATGGTGCGCGTGGTGCAAATGGGGTAATTGTAATTACGACCAAAAGTGGCAAATCGGGCGAAGTCAAATGCAACATCAACAGTTTTGCAGGATTTGCCACTACCCCCCGGCGACTGCAGGTATTAAACGCTGAGCAGTATGTTCAGTTCGTTGGGGAGGGGCTCACAAATGCCGGCCTGGGGATCCCGGATAAATTGAAAAGCGACTACGTGAGGGTAACACGCACAAACTGGCAGGACGAGGTTTTTC